>NZ_JBBPCC010000013.1:0-224330 GCF_038070315.1 Paenibacillus filicis
GCACGGATATCTTTTTTGGTCCAAAATTTCTCGGTCATCTTGGTTTCCTCCGAATCGAGTTTTCTATGATGTCAGTATGCCCAACTTTTCTCGATTTCAAAGGTTCCACGTTCTATTTTACAGACCCATTTGATTAGAATTCTTCTCTAAGGTGATGGAGGATACTCTTCTTTAAGCATTTCAACATTATCATATTTACCAGTTTCAAAAATAAACTTGGCTGCCGCCTTTTCTGTTTTGTTCTTAACTATATGACCATAAATTTTTCCGTTCTTCTCAAAAACAAACATTGTTTTGTCAGGTTCATCTAAGAGTGCGTATTTTTCAATCAATCCTCTCTCCCCCTAATTCAACTTATACTTGATGATAAAGAAACAAGAAATAATTTTCAACAACAATTAAATTGGTATAAATAACCTTTGTGAAACAAATAATATACAAGTCAGCTTATTTCAAAACACTTTTAACGGAGGTATGTATGGAAAACAATTTCAATGAAGAAATCGTTGCAGAAAATCCAATCGTCACTTCAGAGTCATTAGTTTTTACTGAGGGAGTTAAAGAGTTTGTAGATATTATTGGAGATGAGAATATTGATTCACACGGAAACACATCGTCTGATGCTCAATGAGTCAATATTAAGGTGGGTAATCCATGAATAGCACGGATGGAATCGAGAACGAAGATAGTCTCATTTTAGACCAGGATTTCACCATCACAGCCGACAAAGATAATGTGAATAAGCACTCTGAATTCCATAGAGAAACAACATCTGCTGAAACGTGCAGAGCTGGACTTGATGAGTAGTTTAATTCCTGTCAAATGAAAGGAAGGAACTTACACTTGGATGAGTTAAGCAAAGAAACGAAAGATGTTCAATCCATTGCTGATTCAACAGACGTATTAAATACTTCTGAAGAAATTAACGAATACAATGAGCTCATTGAGGAATCAGATATGACGACACCAGAATCACTTTTACCAGATGCTGATGGTAATTGAATAAATCAAGAAAACCACCTGGTTAGGTGGTTGTTTTTTTACACTGAAACTTGCATTTTATCTTAATTCCTTTGGGGCCAAATGCTCCTCCAGCTCTCCGTTTTCTTCCCCGACCGAATCGGTCAATATTTACGTTAGCATGTTGGCTTCAAGAGGGTTTACACAAAAAGCTTTACAGACCCTTACTAAATAAATTAACTCAATACATGACAAAGGAGAGTTACAGTTCATCTGTACTCTCCTCTTTCTAATTACATTTTAATTAAATGCAATTTCATCGAGTAGCTCACTGCTATTGTTTTTAACACTGCCGACCAACTTGGATACAGGATATTTAATCATCCTGTCAGCTGGATATGGTTGTAGCAATGTCTGCAGGTAATTTTTATCTTGCTCCTGAGAAAGCCAAATACTTACTCCTTCTTCGTCTAAAATGACTGGCATTCTGTCATGAACGTCTTCAACCAATTCATTCGGTGTAATCGTTATAATTGTGAAGGATCTCAACCTCTCCCCTTCTGAATCCATCCATTCATCCCAAAGGCCTGCAAATCCATATACACCACCGTATCTTGATCTTGGGCTCCATATAAGCAAAGTTGCTATCTTCTTTATAGACTAGACGCTTCGTGACGCTGTTTCAGGCTGCCTTGTGCTTGGAAGTGACTCCTAACTCTACTATACCACAATGGCGCTGAGAGCTGTCTACACAGTCTATAGATGTGAGTAGCCCAAAGTCCGATTTTCTGTATCCTGAGATATAAACTTCAGCAGAAGTCCACTTGATTACCTTCTGCCACGACCAGGATCGTTTATCTACTTCGTATTTTGAATTGATGTATTTAATAACAATTCCCTCAAGGCCATGTTTCGCTATTAATTCAAAGTAGTCTGTAGCATTTCCACTGAATGGACGAACTTTTTTATAATGTTCTGTTTCTTCAAAGGATTCCTCCAGCAGCTCCTTACGCTTCCATAATGGGAGGTCAGTGACGTCAATTCCTTTGTATTGGAGTATATCGAATGCACAGAGTGAAACAGGTGTTTTATCGCGTTTAGATTGGAATCGTCTTTGTAATGCTTCGAAGTCTGGCTTTCCCTCCTGATCTGTAACAATGAGTTCTCCGTCTAGGATCGTGCCTGGAGGAGCAGGACAATTCAGTTTGGAGGACATATGGCCAATTCAAAATCGTCTACAATCACTACTCTTCAAAATATAAAATTTATTATGATTTCTGCTTGGATTGATTGGGGGACATCAGTTCACGACGCCGTATTTGTTCCCATCTGGATCGCGAAGGGAGAATCCACGAATACCGCCATCGAATTGCTCAATTTCTCCAATATCGGCCCCCTTCTCCTTCAAAGCCTGGTAACTACTATTCACATCCTTGGTATGAAAATTGAAATACTGTTCTACTTGGTAATTGTTTTTAGGAAACGATCGATGCTCAATTTCGAAGGAAAGAACGAGACAGAATACGACACGATGGTCATTCATCATCAATACCGTTGCATTCGGTTCGTCGCGTTGAATAATTTCGAATCCTAACATTTCCGTATACCACTTCGTTGATCGTTCCAAGTTTGTAACAGGAACAAATATCCCTACACCATAAAATGTTGGTTTAGTCATTTTCAAACCTCCGATTGTTGAATTAATGGTGATGTCACTGTAAATACGTTGCAGTCTGGATCAAGAAAAGAAAACCATACATGCCCATGAATGACACGCACTCGACCTATCTTTAGCCCCCTCACAGACAGCTCCCGGTATGTAAGAAACAAGGAATTAAAATTAGCGTTTCGAAACGCCATTACGAAAGTCTCAAGCAGTTCTCCGTCCGCCTTAGATATTGCCTTCTCCGTTTCTTTGTTGTCCATCTCCAAAAGATGAAAGTGACGATCCGCAGCTTTTTTGAGCCTATTTCGGGCGCGATGAAGCGCTGCCTTGACCGCAGTCACCGGTTGCCCTAGCACCGTTGCTGTTTCAGAAGGGGAAAAACCGAACACATCCGTCAACAAAATCAGCGCTGCCTGTCTAGGTTCTAATAAATCCATAAGTGTTTCCAAGGATTCGCGAACGTCATACGGACTCCACTCTTCGTAAGCTACATCCGCTTGATTAATCAAGAAATTTGGGTGAAAAGCAATTTTCTTTCTACGGCATATATCCAGCCAAGTATTCGATGCAATTCGAAATAAATAGGGCTTGCTCAACTCACGCTCAGGCCAGCGTAAAAATCTGCGATACACTTTAAGCATCGTCTCCTGAAATAGGTCTTCCCCGTCCCATGTCGATTCGACGATCCTCATGCAATACCTTTTAAGATCCGATTCAAAGGGCAGTGTTAGTTCCTCAAATGTAGTATAAAATAATTCCAGAGATTCCTTAGGAATATCTGTTCCTCCTTCCTGTGGAAATCGTTCACTTTCATAAATATATAACGAGAATTTACGGGCAATAGATACTGGCAAAATGCAATATTTCTTAATTCGTGAAGAGCCTACAATTTACCTTTCAGTGATGATCCATTAACGAATTCTGCCCTTTAGCCTAACGATCGATCCTCGAATAATGCTTTTTTTCTAAGTCCAATGAATATTAAAAAACTGTACAAAGTACAGTTTGATGTTTAAGTACAAATATAATTTTGCTAATAATGCATAGTGCAAAAGGATTGGGATTGTTATTTTAATAATGTACACGTTGGTTTATAGAGATACTTTTAGTTCGGCCAGATGGTTAGAACTATTGAAAGGATTTTTAGCGTACTGTAATAGCATTGGAGAAATAAACATTTTCATCACCTAATACCATCTTACAGGTTATGGGAGTTTATTTCTTTATGGAAGCATTGGCATAAAACAAATAGAAATAGCCGTGAATCTACGGCTATTTTGTTTCTTGGATTAAATTAATTACACAATGATCAGTGAATATTTTATCGGTATGATTTTTCCAATACGAATTTAAATTCGGCGTTTGGGACTTCTGTAGCCTCTTTGTTTGGTGTTCCAATTAAAGTAACACTATATATATCACTAAAACCTGTCCAAATAACTGCATTAGTTGATTTAACATTTAGATTATCGCTAGAAAGACCAAAGACTCCAAAATTAAAATTATTAAGTTGTTGGACCGAGATTTTTGATAGGCTTTTATTCGTATTAGGATAGTAGTGAACAATACCAAGAGTATCTTTAAAAAAATTAAACTCAAATTCATCCTCATTAATGTAGTAGGTGTATTTAACAGCCCTAATTTTCTCTCCTGAGTCAGCCATCATCCAATTAAATGAAGATGACTTAGCAGGTTTACCATATGTTTTTTCAATATCTGAAGTTGTCTGGTTTTTAAAAGCAGTAACATTAAATACTTGTTTTGTTTCAGCCACTTCCGATTTTTTTAATGTTGATGAAGAATTACAGCCGCTCATTAGAATAAAAATAAATAATAATGCACATACCATAGCCTTATTAAGCATTTTTTGAGTAATCCTTTCTCTTGTTGTTAACTCTAGATTGAAAATATGTTATCAAATATAACCCTCCCTTTTTAAACAAAGTTTACCATAAACCTACATAGCATGGAATCATACTATTACAATTTAATATAAAAGATACGTTTTATCGTTTTATATACTATTACTTTAATAAAAAACCAGGTGACTAAGCGTCTCCTGATTGATCGGTTTCATTATTTTAGTAGTACTTAAGGGAATTCTGTTATTTCCAAAGTGATTCCTGCTTCTGTTGCTTCATCAATCGCCATTAGAATTAAATTAAATAAATCTTTGCCTTCCGATGAAACAAAGTAATTTGAAAGGCTTGTAATTTCAGGACTGATGTTATCACCCCAAGGTGGTTGTTTTGATAAATCATCGAAATCCCAAATTATATCTGTTGGAGGAAATAGCTTTAATTCTTCACGTACTCTCACAACCTCATTACGGAGCTCTGGAAGAGATTCGCTCTCAACTTTGCTGTCATATAGTTGTTTCATGAGGATCGGATAAACACTGCCCCATTCTTTTGATTCTAGTCGATATGCAATTGTTGAAAAGAAAGAATGAAGGAAGCTTCCGCTTCCAACAACGTAATAAAGAAACTCAGCTTTAAATGCCACTGCCATTGGTTACCCTCCATAACATCAATATCTAGAACTGGAATCTTCTCATTTATACATGAAAAGTATATATAAATAATTTTTCACAGTAAATTCCCACCAATACTTATTAAGACAATTTTATAGTTTGCAAATACATTTCCATAAAAACACTCTTTTATTGTCAGCATAACAAGGTTTATATCCAATAAAAAAAGCGAATAGTCGCAATAATTCACAACTGTTCGCTTCTTTATTATTTTAATATGATTTCGGTCGTTTTATCTTCACCAACACGGTTAAATGATTCTCCGAATGGAGCAGTAACCTTATAATTAAGGCTGGTCACGTCAGATAAACTGCTCTTAACTTCAAAGACAATTTTACCTTTCTTTACAACCTTACCAATGAACTCTCCGCCAACTTGGTCAGAATAAAAGAGGCTAGTATCAACCTGTTCTTTTGTGTTAGTTACGAGTTTCCCTTGATTTGGATGCCAATTGACCGTGTCTGATGAGGTGTTTTCAACAGAAACTTCAAAAATTATTGCCTTTATGGATTTACTGTAGGAATTAGGTTTATACTCGGGGTCCAAAGAAACCTTTGCGATATCAAGTTTCATTGGCCCACTACTCAGGTTTACACCCACGTTAAAGGATTTGATTTCAGAAGTTCCAGATGTGTCAGCGTCTTTGATGGCACCAATATGTATTTCTCGATTACTGCCATCCCACTTAACCTCAGCACCAAGTAATTCTGCCACAGTCCTAAGAGGAACATAACTGTTGCCATCGATGATCTCGACTTGTGCGGATGCTTGCTTGCCATTAACAAATAGTTTAATGTCAGATGCAGCATATGCACCGATAGCCAAAGATACAATTGATATTACAATAAATGCCCCTGATATTATCCATTTCTTCTTCACTTTAACACCTCTTCTTTTTTATACAATATAACATAGAAGGTTATGTTTGTTAGTAATATAAAGGTAAATTTATAAATAAAAAGCTCCCATATCTGTTTAGGATTAAGAGTTCTGAGAGTCAGTGTTATTCTCTACTGCTCTATAAGTTTACTCGTAACAATTTCAATTTCACTCTCATCAAGATCAAGATTTCCGTTATACACTATTGATAGTTTTTTACATCTAAAAATACTTATTTAATGCTTCTAACATATTCTTGTCCTCTCTATTAGAACAAAGCAGATCAAGCGTCCAAAACCCACCTGAAGCGTCTGGATAGGTGTTCATATAGTATGTTTTGGCTAGTGTGTCATAGTAAATGTAGTCAATGGTTTCTGTTGTCGTGTGTTGTTCAATTTCATTAGCAAATACTTGCTGAGCTGAAGTAACAAACAGGAGCATCAACACCAAGATTACCTTATTTATAAATCACACCTCGTATTTAAATTTTTTATTTATTTAATTTATGAAAAAAGTAACATTTTATTCGGTTAATTCAATTTGTTGCACATAATGTTGCAACGTTCTTTTAATCCTCCTATTTCCCATAGAATCAATGGAGGCACTCCCTCCCCTCCTTTTAGGGAACTTGCCATCAAACATTTTGTATGGGTGAAGTGTTCATTCAATGTCCGATAATCATATATTGACTCTCATACAGACATGAGATATATTTATGTCGTAACTTATTAAATTGATTAAAATAACTAATAAAAATATGGTGGAGGATTATGATGAACGAAGAACAACGTATTTTTAAAGGTATTTTATTTAGCCCGGCCAATCCAAAACTTCGAGCCATTAAATTGCAAGCCCATAATTTGAGCAGTTTGTATAGTCGTACCCTCGAAAATGAAACCGAAACAAGAGAATCGATTCTAAACCAGCTTCTTGGCAGTAAAGGTGAGAATTGTTTTATTCAAGGGCCTGTTTTTTTTCATTATGGTACCCACACCGAAATAGGCAATCACTTTTTTGCAAACTATAATCTTACGGTTCAAGACGATGCAAAAGTAATCATCGGCAATCATGTCAACTTCGGGCCTAACGTCACGATTGTTACACCCGTCCATCCACTCGTTGCATCCGAACGCAGACAGATGCTGGATCAACATGGAAATGCGCAATTGCTTTGTTATGCCAAGCCGGTCACGATTGGTCATGATGTATGGCTTTCAACCAATGTGACTGTTTGTGGCGGCGTAACCATTGGCGATCGTAGCGTCATCGGGGCAGGCAGCGTTGTGATGCACGATATCCCGCCCGATTCGTTCGCCGCAGGTGTACCCTGTAAAGTCATCCGTACAATTACCGAAGTAGACAGCATGATCTACAAACCGGATATTTTAGCGGATTGCCAAGTTATGAAAGACGGGCACTTTGAATAAAAATGACCACAAAATAATTTAATATAACGGAGAATGGACATGATTTTTCTTATCTTAATTTATCTGGCGTTTATCAGCCTTGGATTGCCCGACTCCCTGCTTGGTTCCTCCTGGCCCATCATGAATACGGATTTGGGTGTCCCTATCGGAAACGCGGGAATTGCATCCATGATTATTTCCGTAGGCACCATCATTTCCAGTTTGCTCTCCTATAAGCTGATTAGGGTCATTGGCACTGGCAAGGTAACGATTATCAGTGTCGCCATGACTGCCGTAGCACTACTTGGTTTTTCGCTTTCGCCTTCCTTCATTTGGCTATTGGCTTTTGCGATTCCGCTTGGCCTTGGGGGCGGAGCCGTTGATGCTGGACTGAATAGGTTTGTGGCCGAGCATTATGAAGCCAAGCATATGAACTGGCTCCACGGATTTTGGGGTGTTGGAGCCATGCTGGGTCCCATCTTGATGTCTACGCTCGTATTGTGGGGAAACACATGGAGAAACGGTTATTTTACTATTTCGATGGTACAGTTTTCATTGGTTATCTTACTGCTATTTTCACTTCCAATGTGGAGGAAATTTGAAGGCCCGTCAACGAAGCCGACTGAAGAAGATCTGCAATCCAAAGATAAGCCAGGACTCCTCGCTTCGCTGAAAACAAGAGGTGCTATCTTCGGGATGTTCTCGTTCTTCCTAGTTTCTTCAACGGAAGCTTCCATGATGCTATGGGGATCAAGTTATTTGGTGAAAAACGAAAGTATTTCGCCCGAAAGTGCTGCCGGATGGGTATCCTTATTTTTCTTGGGAATCACGGCCGGACGGATGTTAAGCGGCTTTATCTCCATGAAGTTGAGCAATGAGGCGCTGATTCGTCTTGGAGCCATTCTTACGATTTTAGGATTTTTTATCATGCTGCTGCCGCTTCCGACGATGTTCACACTCATCTCATTCATTATTGTTGGGGCAGGGCTTGCGCCGATCTATCCCTCCATGCTGCATCAAACGCCCATTTATTTTGGGCAGCATAATGCACAGGCGGCTATGGGCATGCAAATGGCATTTGCCTATACCGGTACTACGCTGGTTGCGCCATTGTTCGGACAACTTTTTGCGCACGTCTCCTTCTCCTTAATGCCTTATGTACTTCTCGCTTGCGGCGTCGGATTGCTGACTTGCAGAGAAATGCTAACGCGGGCGTATAAAAAGAAAGCTGGCGTTCACAAGAGCGCCTCTCTGGAGAGCTAAGTGTTTGAAGTAACAGGCCGACAAAAGGACGAGTGACTAACCATTATGCCTGAGATGAACATTTCATGTAGAAAGGCGGATGTATGATGCGAATTGAACATGTCGCAATCTGGACCAAGGACCTTGAAAAGATGAAATCGTTCTATGAGAAATTTTTCAACGGCATAGCAACTAACAAATATGTGAATGAAAAGAAACAATTCCACTCCTACTTTCTGAGCTTTGAAACAGGTGCGCGTTTGGAATTGATGCAAAAACCCGAGCTTACGGAGTTGGAGCCTGCCGAATATTATGGCATGACCCATTTTGCTTTTTCCGTTGGTTCTGAGGAGAAGGTGAATGAATTGACCGATCGCTTAAAGAAGGAGGGCTTTCAGGTTTTGGATGGGCCGCGAACAACCGGTGACGGGTACTACGAAAGTGTTGTCCTCGATCCAGAAATGAATCGGTTAGAAATCACGATCTAATGCAAAGGATGAATATTGGCCTTTAATTGTATACGCTTCGCGAAGAGATGGCGACTGATTTCAAAGGCATGCTGAGGAAAGTGGCCGAGCTGGGTTATGAAGGGGTTGAATTTGCTGGTTATGGAGGTCTTCCTGCCGATGATCTGAAGGCGCTATTGGATGAACTCGGCTTGAAAGGATTTAGCAGCCATCTTTCTTTACACGCGCTTCGTGCTGATCTGCAAAAAGAGATTCATTACTTGAAAGCCATCGGCGCTCAATACATGATCTGTCCTTATCTTTTCCCTGAAGGATGTATGCTGGGTACAATTTGCAGGCAAAGATCCTCTTCAGTACATCGGCAAATATGCCGGCCGTCTCCCCTTACTGCATCTAAAAGATTATAGCTTAGATGACCAAAGACAGATGGTGACATTAGAGCTTGGCGAAGGCGTAGTGGATCTGCCAGCCGTAATCCAAGCAGCCGGACAGGCCGGAGTCGAGTGGCTCATTGTGGAACAGGATTTTTGTCAGATCCCCCCGCTGCAAAGTATTGAAAAAAGCTATGCATGGATAAAAAGAAACTATCTTGCCTCCAATGAGTATTAATGGAAAGCTGCATGATGGCAGTTTATATGTATCTGGAGACGAACAGCTAAGCCAAGAACAGCTCCTTTGCCTTGAAAAGCTGTACGATTTTAATCAAACACGTCCGCAATCCGGCTTCCAGGGGTTTGCATAGGTGATAATACGGTTATTGGGGCAGGCAGTTTAGTTACTCAGGATATCCCTTCCCATGTAGTCGCTGTAGGCAATCCATGTCGAGTGCTCAGGAAAATAATCGACGAACATGATAGACAGTATTATTTTAAGGAACGAAAAATTAACTTTGACACTTTAGTCTAACTGTTCACCTTATTTCAATTAAAAGACAACGACTCTCGTCGTTGTCTTTTTGGCTATTTTCACTTCTATCATCCTAATTTACCACAATAATCATTTATTGCTTCTAATTGAACGATTTACTAGAATGAATAAGTTCGCTTATATTTTTAGATAGTTCTGATTTGGAGAATGGTTTTAATAAATAAGATTTAACTCCTAGCTGCATGGCTTTGCGAAAGTCACTGTGGCTGCTGAGCCCAGTCATCACCATCCATTGAGTATCTAAAAATCTATGACGATAGGTCTCAATAAACGTCCACCCATCCATCCCTGGCATAATAATATCTGTGAGTACGATATCCATATGATTCACTTCCATAATTACAAGAGCCTCTTTGGCAGAAGAAGCTTCATATACGTTAAGATCTGGGAAATTCTTCTTTAGGGTGCGTTTAACACCGCCTGTTAACATGAAATCATCATCGATAATCAGAATATTCATGGACTTACTCCCCTATCGTTGAAAAGCTTTAAGTAAATGCCGGTTCATCAGAACCTTTTCAACATAGAAGCCTACTTACTCCATTCTCCGAAGTCTTAGCTATTTTCGTTGTCCTGTCGATAATTTCCGCGCAGACCAGACTGATAGGCTGCAAGCGCCTGTGCAATCAAACCATGAAGGATGTCGGCATCTAAGTCACTTTCATAATTAACAATTGGGAATATTGTCCTCAAACGTTCTGAAGGTATTGCTTGCTCAATCGCTTCTTTTAAAGCTTTGGAAAAAAAATCACCGTAAAGAACTACATAATCGGGATTGATTGTCCCGCAAAAAATACTGATTAATTTAGAAATGGCAGCTCCTAGCTCTTTGGGGTCATCATAGTTAATCTTGATCCAATCAACACCGATCGGAAGCAGATTGATTTCACCAGCATAACCAGCGACCCCTTTATGAATGTTGCCATCAATCACAACGCCTGCACCTGGACCAAACGTACGAGGGAAATAAATGCCGACAATAGAGGATACTTTTTCTGTATGTTGGCTAAAACCAAAAGCTGCTGCATTGACATCATTCTCAACAATGACCGGCAACTCATACTTTTTCTGAAAATATTCTGTAAAGGAAGTCCCCTTTAATGCTGCAAAGTCATTTTCCAAAATAACACCATTACGCTCCACACCCGGCAGGGAAAAAGCAACAAGACTTATAGTCGAATAGTTTCGCAGGGCCTCATCGATCATCTGATCAAAACTAGAAAGTTGAATGGTATCAAACGACTCCTCTGCGTCCCATACGCGTTCCCCGTAAAGATTTCCGATACAAGCACTGATAATATTCTTCCCTTTGCGCACCCGCGCCGATAACCCAAGCACATGTGCAAATTCTGCATTAAAGCTATACGCTTGAGACGGCCTTCCTCCCGTTGCAGAATACATTTTTCCGAGTGTGACTTCTCCGCTTTCTACAAATCCATTCAGGATGTTTCCAACGGTAACAAAGCTTAGTCCTGTCGTTAGAGCCAATTGTTTAATGGTGGAGGTTTTGTATGAACAAAGACTCCAAAGAACGGTTTGTGAATTGCTCTCTTTCATATCCAGCATATTTATTCCCATAAAGACCCCCGGCCTATTAACTCCGATTTTCATTCCATAATGTTGCCATACATCATTATAAGATTATGCGCGTGTAAATCTTAGGTCCAAAATTTTGGATGGGCTAGACTACATAACATCCCTCTAAACATCTTCGTTCATCGTATTCCCCTGTATAAAACTACTCGCTCTTGATTTGCTAAAGATGAGCTGATGTGATCCCTGATTTCGTTAGATAATCCAAGCTCTCTCTTGCACAATCGAAGGCGTCTTTCTGCCAGTTTTCTTGCTCGACCAGTCCCCATCTCACACCGGTTCGATGACAAGCCTCAAATATGGGCAACCAATCAATCCGACCTTGCCCAAGTGGAACCAAGTATTCTTTTCCCTCGGTTGAGAGTGCGGAATCTTTAAAATGACATATGTTTACGCGTCCTTGATACCGTTCCAATAAAGCCACAGGGTCCTCACCTCCCCGAACAGTGTGATACATACATATGGTTAAGCCCACTTGAGGCAACCGTTCCATGACGATGTCTATGGCACGAATGCCATTTATGTACTCATAGTTGAACCAGAGCGGGTGGAAGGTGAGTGCGATACCATGTTCATCCAGCGTCTCAGCCATTTGGCCCATCGCGTCACAAAATTCCACGATGCCATCCGGGGTCATTAGCTCACGCGGAATGGTACTGACACATAAAGAGTCACTTTCCCACAGCCTATTCATCGTGATATAGTCATCCAGATTATTTCGCACTATCGTAAAATCTTCTTGAGTTGCGATACATGTCAGCCCTGTTTCTCGCAAAGCTTCTGCCGTGAATGCCAGAGGTACGGCCGGATCGATCCATTGTAGCTGTACATCGCGATACCCCATATTGTGCAGTTTACGGAATGTATGTTGTACTTCATCTGTTGTCGTAAGATAGGGTCTAAGACTGGAAGCTTGAAAGCCAAGTGATGTCATCATTCACCCTCCACATTTATTAAATGGTTATTAAATTCAATTTAATAATATGAATTAACTATACCCCTGTCTTCAGAAGGAGTCAATGTTTAATGTATGAACTCCTTTGGTAATAAGAAGAACAAGGATGAAGTGAGAAAACTGCATCGTACCGAGGGAGTTTAACAAATGTAATCATCGTGTATTACCTTGATCATACTCACAAAATCATCTGACTGGATATCAAATTCTTCGGAGAAGTGACTGAGATAATAAACCTGTCCAGTCTACTTCAAAAGTAAAATCAAGTTTACTTAGGTGATTAGCTTTATGGATGATATAAAAAACCACGAAGGGTTTGGCCAAGAAAACAATGGCATAACTAATAAAGCTAGATTTATGTCAGCTTTGGCGGCAACCTTGTTCGAACAATTGCCGCAACTTCCCGATCTCTAAGCACCGCAGGCCTTGGAACCGTTTATGCCGTGGTCTTCATCACTTCCGGTCACTTGCCGCACGCCATAATCTTCATCCATCATACACGGGCTCCCATCTGGCTGCTAGGTGGGGCCTATTTGACGTTCCTATCGCTGAAACTCTTATCTGAATTCCCGACAGCACAAGCTGTTCTTGACGTGTATGAAGCTGACTTGGCAAACAGATTTGAATTACTGTGTCCGAGTCGTTCGAGGAACTAGGCTGTAGACAGAGCGAAGAAACTCATTGCGGCTGCTATAAGGAATCCTTTTCGACAGGCACGTCAATAAAGCCAGTCTTCGGACTGCAATTCTATATTCAGATGCTGCTTCAATAAAAAGAGCATCTATCCGCCATCGAAAGTGAGATAGCTGCACTCGCTGTTGAGATTGAAGAGTATCAGATTATCGAATCCACTCCCGGTATAGGCGGGAAAATCGTGGCAACGATTATTTCACCGCTGCAGGAAGATGTCGGCACCAATATAGCATCGCTATAGACAAACCAATATAGCTGTGCTATATTGGTCACATGAATACACACGACACTCTGCTCAATGCGGCTTTACAAGTTCTCGAGGAAGAGGGCGAGACACAGTTCTCGACACGCTCCGTCTGCGCAATTGCGAAGGTGACCGCACCGACGCTGTACCATCACTTCGGCAGCGCTGACGGGCTTCTGAGCGCCGCCATTACGGAAGCATTTGCACAGTTTCTCCAAAGCAAAAGGACTGCCACCCAATCCTCCGATCCGGTGATGGCGCTACGCGAGGGCTGGGACGATTACGTGCGCTTCGCGGCGGCTCGTCCACGGCTCTACGCGGTGATGATGAGCCGCGTTCTCGACGACTCTGAAATTCCCGCCGCCGAGCAGGCCTTTGCGCTCCTGATCCAACGGATCGCGGCCATCGCCGCTGAGGGCCGACTCAGGCCGACGGTGGAGGTGGCTGCCGATCTCATGTGGGCGTCTGCGAATGCTGCATCCCTACTTCACGTCACAGCTCGGCTGCGCAAGGTGCTGCCACCCACTTCTGAGGTCCTGGAGCAAATCCGCGAGGGCGCCATACGGTCCATCCTAAATCCCGAACAGAAAGGACGAACACAATGAAAATTCTCGTCACGGGAGGCACCGGTCTGCTCGGCGGGCGCCTGATCACGAAGCTCGTGGAGGACGGTCACGAGATTTTCGCTCTCACACGCTCCACATCATCTCACGCCAAACTCAAGTCCATGGGTGCGACGCCAGTCGATGCCGATCTCGAAAGCAACACGCCACTCATATTGCCGGTGATTGATGCGGTTGTGCACGCGGCCGCCCTGTTCCGCTTCTCAGGGCCTCGCGAACCCTTCTTCCGTACCAACGTCGATGGCACCGTAGCCTTGTTGAAGGCAGCTGAGTCCGCCGGTGCGAAGACATTCGTCTACATCAGCGCGGCGGGGATCCTCATGGATAATGGCGGTACCCCCATTCGCGACGCCGATGAAAGCGCGCCAACTTTCCCGAACCACTTCTCCGCCTACCTGGCGAGCAAGGCACGGGCCGAGCCATTGGTTCTGGCAGCCAACAAACCCGGCTTTCGCACCATCGCGCTCCGCCCACCGGCTATCTGGGGGCCTGGTGATCCGTTTAGTCGAGCCCTTCCCGAAGCAGTTAGATCTGGACAGTTCGCCTTCATCGACCGCGGCGACTACGCTTTTGCAACCTGCCACGTGGACAATGTGGTCGAAGCCATACAATGCGCTCTTGAACGCGGAGAAGGCGGTCATGCCTTCTTCATCAAAGACCAGGAAGGGCAGACTTTCAGTGAGTTCGTCTCCTCGCTCGCGAACTTGCAGGGCCTGTCCATCGATAAGCTGCGTTCGATGCCCTACTGGCTTGCCTCTGGCATTGGCCGGCTGCTCGACACTATCTGGGCCGTCACGCGGAAAGACGGCGATCCGCCGATCTCACGCTCGATGATACGCATGATCGGGCGTGAGTTCACAGTCAACGATGCCGCTGCACGTCGAGAGTTGGGCTATGTCGGAAGAACATTGCGCGGCGCCGGCTTGCAAAGCTATGAGGAACCATCTGCTCGACGATAGTGCTTTGGAGGGCGAACGACGGCAATCGCCGGCTAGTCGTTCTCTGGACTTGCGCTTTTTGTCGATGTGGCAGACAGCATCGAAGCCGTGGCGGCAAGCCGAGTCTGTAACTCATAACATTATTTTCTCATCACTATGTATAACTAAGGGGACGGATTGAATTAAGTCTGACAGTTGCCTGCAGTATGAGGCTTCATGTAGGTGGATTTATACTCCTTACACAATTTTCACAGCCCGTATGCACAAGAGCAATTATGGTTAATCGATTGTTAATTGTAGTAGAAATGACAGCAAGGGACTCGCGCATGCACGTGAGTCCTTATTGCCGACATCCTTTCGTGATCCAAATCGGTCGAGCCTGAAGAACCTGAAACAAGTGACCTCAGTTCACGCTATTACGCACAATTCATTTTGCCTTAACGATGATTTTCCCCCTTGCGTGCCCCGTTTCGCTCAGCCTATGCGCATTCGCACGCCTTCTAGTGTCATTGGGAAAGTTTCTGTAATCTTAACATCTACTTTCCCTTCCGAAACCAACTTAGCGATAGCCCCTAGCTGGTCCATGCTTGGAGATCCAATGTATGAAATGACCGTAATGCCCTGCTCTTTTACCCGCTTTTCATTCGGTTGGCCGCCGATAGTCACCAGTCGTCCGTTTGGTTTCACGTACTTTTTGGATAAATTTGCGCAGCGGGAACTTACTTCATTTCCCTGGGGGTCACACCCCAATACTTGCGGAATACCTTGGTGAAATAGCTCACGTCCCGGTAGCCGACGAGGTTCGCTGCATCATACACCTTGGCGCCCTTCTGCAGAGCGGTTTTGGCTCGTTCCATCTTGCGCTCCAGCACATAGGTGGAGAAGGGCTTGCCTGTCTCCTGCTTGAACAGCCGGCTGAGGTAGGAGGAATTGACATACAGCCGGTCTGCCACCGTATGCAGGGTAATTTCCTTGTCGATCTCCTCCTCCACCATGTTCAAGATCCACTTGACCGTATGATGGCTGACCGCCTTCCGCTGCCGGTTGACTTGCGCAACGATATGCTCCACCGTCCGGTATAACCAGCTCTGGATCTGTTCCTTGGCCGCCAGAAGCTGAGAGTTCTGGAACAGCACATAGTCATCTCCGACAACCTCCTTCACACGCCAGCCCTGCTTCTGGATAATCCGGACCAGCAGACCGCCCAGGTACATCACATGCTCATGCACCTCATCGAGCTGCTCCGCTTTGCCGAGACCCAGTGCCCACAGCTCGTCGGCGACAGCGCGCGCCTTATCCGCATCTCCGGTCTCCAGCGCAATCTCAAGCGCCTTCTCCAGATTGGGCTGAACCTCCAGCACCGTATACTCGGCCTGCTGCTCCTCCCGGTAAGGAATGGCGATTCCCCGCCCGTACAGCTTACGATTCTGCAGCGCCTTGGCAGCCTGCCCATACAGCCTGCTGACGTCCTCCCAGCCTCCGGTGCTTCCGCTGATCCCCCCGCTGGCGGATACCTTCAGGAACTCCTGGACCTTGGCCAGCAGCCGGTCCACCGTCGTATTCACCCGGAGCAGGTGCTCATTGGGCTCCGACTCCCGCGGGGCATAGAACAGCACGACAGTCTGCTCCTCAGCATCCGTACACACCCAGGCATCTGCGGACTGCAGTAGCTCCGTCACGATGCTGTTCAAGGAGAACAGCAGCAGCGGCCTATCCTTGGCACTGAACCTCGTCTCTTCGTCAGAGAGCGGGTCCATGTCCAGCACGACAAGCGCATACTGCCAATCCGGCTGCAGATCGATCTGCACATCATGACTGTACTGCCATACCTCCCACAGGTCGTACTTGCCGCTGATCCACTGCTGCATGTAGACGTTGCGCAAATACGGCAGATGCTGCTCCCACCGTACCTCCAGCTGCATCTGGTGGTTCAGCCGCTCCAGCTCTCTCCGTAGCAGCTGCGCGGCCTCAACCACCGCCTGCACGATCTCTTCCTCTCCGGCAGGCTTGAGCAAATACTTGACGACCCCCAGCTCCAGCGCGCTCTGGGCGAACTCGAAGGTGTCATGCCCGCTCAGGATAATGAGTTTGACGAGCGCATCCTTCCGCTTCAGCTCGCGGGCCAGCGTAATCCCGTCCATCTCCGGCATCTGGATGTCCATCAGTACGATATCCGGCTTCTTGCGGTCGAACAGCTGCAGCGCCTGCACGCCGTTCTCCGCCATCCCGACAATCTCGATCCCGTGATCCTCCCAGGGAATATTATAAGCCAGGCTGTTGCGTAGCCGGACTTCATCTTCTACGATCAATACATTCATGTGCCCTTCACCTCATGCTGTTGGGTTGCCGCCACCGCCGGCGATGCCGGTTTGAATTCGTCCTTGCACCGGTTCAGCGGCAGCGATATCGTCACCGTCGTGCCTGCTCCCTCGCTGCTATCGACCGTCAGCTCTGCCTCCGGTCCGTACCAGATTTTAATCCGTGAGCTGACATTGCGCAGCCCGTATAGATCCTTGGCTCCATGCTCCAGATACGACAGCGGTCCCGCTTCCAGCGCGGCCAGACGGGCCAGCTCGCTGCGGATATAGGCCAGCCGGGCAGGAGGCATTCCCTTGCCATTGTCCTGAACGGCTATGCGCAGGCGGTCCTCCGCGATCCGGCTCGAGATCAGCAGCTCCCCGCCCTGCCGGGAATCCAGCCCGTGCAGAATCGCATTCTCGACGAGAGGCTGAAGCATCAGCTTGAGCAGCGGAATTTTCTTCGATTCCTCCTGCAGCTCATAACGGACGGTGAACGAATCCAGGAAACGGAGCTGCTGCACACGTATGTAGTAATGAAGATGTGTCACCGTCTCCTCCAGGCTGAAGGTCTCCCGGCCCTTCCCCAGGCTGAGCCGGAAGAAGCTGGACAGATTCAGCACCATCTCGCTGATCTCCTCGGCATCGTAATTTTTGGCCGTCCAATAGATCGAATCCAGCGTATTGTATAGAAAGTGGGGATTGATCTGCGACTGCAGAAATTTCAGCTCCGTATGCGCCAGGCGCAGCTGCTGCTCGTAATAATTTTCGATCAGATACTGCTGCTCCTCGACCATCTTATTGAACGAGCGAGTCAGGAAGCCGAGCTCATCGGTCCGATCATTCTCGAGCCTGATGTTGAAGTTGCCGCTGCCGACCCACTTCATCCCCTTCATCAGCTTCTGGACGGGAGAAGCGATCCCGCTGTATACGGCCCAGGAGATCAGCAGCGCCAGGATCACGCTTACGCCAATGATGACGTACGTGTACAGACGCGTCATCGTCGTCTCCCGGTACAGCTCCGCCTTCGGCTGCACGAGGACGAGCGACCACTTGTAATAACGGGAATCCACCCGAACCGTGAACTCCTCCGAATCAAGCCCCGCTTCCGCCTCCTTCAGCAGCGTCTGTCCACGGTCACCGGTGCCGGTGACCAGCTTCCCCTCGTCCGAGTACAAATAAATCTGTGCACCGGGCGAAGGTAGCAGGGAACGGATCAGATCCAGCAGCTTCTCCTTATTGAGACTGATCATAAGCAGATTCGGCGCACGGTCCGGGTTGTTCAGATCCATCGTCCGTACCAGCGAGATGCTTCCGGTGCCTGTGATCGAACCGAATGTCTCGTTCTCGGGAAACGGCGTATCCGGCATCATATACACGATGCCCGTCCCCTTGGTCTCGGCGATCGTGTTCAGCTCTAGCAGATGGAGCGGACGCTCGATCCTTTTGCCCCCCTGCGTGGTGGACAGCAGCATCCGAGAGGGAGAATGATACAGCGCCACATGAGAGATCAGGTGATTGATGGAGGTCAGACTGGAT
Source organism: Paenibacillus filicis (assembly GCF_038070315.1). Classification (NCBI taxonomy): domain Bacteria; kingdom Bacillati; phylum Bacillota; class Bacilli; order Caryophanales; family Paenibacillaceae; genus Paenibacillus; species Paenibacillus filicis. The sequence goes on from NZ_JBBPCC010000013.1 coordinate 18,963, forward strand.
AATTGCTTGACGATATCTGCGAAATTCACATAAGACTGCGCCGTCAGGCTCGGTCCGACTTGATTCAGGAGACGCAGCATATTCGTATCCGTGGCGACAAGCGTGGAGAATTCCTCGACATTCTGCAGGGACAGGTCGATATAGTCCATGGATGACGTCAGAGCTCCGCGCGTTCGTTCCTCCGCCTGCTTCAGCAATACGGTCTGCGAGCGGAAATTCACATACAAACTCACAATAACCAGGGGCAGCAGCAGCAGTAAGAAATAAACCGTAAGGCGCAGCTGGATTTTTTGCGTATATTGGCTGTACATCCATCTGAACATACCGTCATCTCTCCCTATTCTTGGCTGCTTGGTACCAGTTGTTGACTTCTGCGGTTATCTCCCGGCCGCCTTCCCGCTCCCACCAGCGGGCATAATCCTCGAATTGGTCCAGTGGTGTCACGCCTGCGATCATTCGCACGAATACGTCCTGAAGCTCGGACAGCTTCTGGTTGTACTTGCCCATAGCCGGGGTTGGCAGGCCGTTGAACCGATTTGGGATCAAACGGGCTTCGATGCGCTGCAGATTCTCATACAGATGGAATTGCATACCGAGGGAATCCAGCCGCCGTTTCGTAATCTCCGGCTCAGGGATGTCGACCAGAGATGAATAAATGCCTCGATAGATTTGCTGCTTATGCGTTTCGAAATCCGTCTCCATCTGCCCATTTCTCTTCCGCCAGACCTGATTTTCAAACCCGAGCTTCAAGGTGAGATGCCCCTCGCCCGCTATGAAATTCAGTAAGCGGATGGCCTCCTTGGCATGCTCGCTTGTCGCCGGGATGACGTTGTACTCCCGGATGAGAGGACTTGCGTAGGTGCCGCTCAAGCCTTCAGGCCCGATCGGGTATTCAAGCGGAATCCACTCGGCGGACGGATCATTCTTCAGATGCTGGTCGATCGGCCCCCGGGTATCGTACCAGGCGGCGGAGAACATACCGACTTTGCCGGAGGCGATCTTCTCTTCCGCCGTCTTGATTTTATTAATAGGAAATTCCGGGTCAATTAGCCCCTCGGCATACAGCTTGCGTAGAAAGGCGATGGCCTGCTTGGTCTGAGGCTGCACGTCCGTATAGACGAGCTGGCCTCCCTGCTCCTGCCACTGGTCGAGCTGCACACCGAACGCCCCGAAAAAAGGCCCCGTTCGCCCCAGATTCTCCATCAGCAGCAGCCCGATCGTGTCGTCCTTGCCGTTGCCGTCCGGATCGCCGTACGTAAACGCCTTCAAAACGTTGTAGTATTCATCCAACGTACGTGGCGGCTGCAGACCCAGCCGGTCCAGCCAGTCCTTGCGCGCATACATCAGCTCAACACCGGGGGTCTCGTTAATGCTGGGTACCGCATAGATCCGCCCATTGTAAGTAACTTTATCCCAAGCTTCCTTCGGAATCTTGGCAAGCAGCTCAGGCCCGTGCTCCTTCAGCAGCTCATCGAGGGGCATCAGCTCCTGCCGCTTCACGTAATTGGCCAGCCACACCTCGCTATGCACATTCAGCAGATCAGGCCGCTGCGGTGCGGACATAATCACATTAAGCTTCTCATTGTACCCTTCGGCAGGCGGCATCAGAATACGAAGCTTGAGGTTCGTTCCCTTCTCGATATAATCCAGATACGGGTTGCTGTTCTCATGAAGCCCCTCCGGGAAACTGAAGCCCAGGCTATCCAGCACGACGGAAACCGTCAGCCTAGAGCCATCCTCCTCCGCCAGCTTCACACCCGCAGCCCGTTCCGGCCACTGTATGAGAACACCGGCCGTCACGAGTCCTGTCCCGGCCAAGCCTGCCAGCGCGAGCGAAAGCCATTTTACCGTTTGCCTCATCCTGATGTCTCCTCTTAGCCCTGAGTAGAGCGTTGCTTCTTCACTTCTTCGCGGCATTAGGTCAAATATCCTTTTTTCCCTTGGTGTTCTCTGGTAAAGAGTGCGCTGAAGCCCTAGAAGTCCTCGCATGCGGCTTCAGGAAAGCTGTACCGGCTGCACAAGAAACAAGACGGTACAAAAAAACGCCCGCACCCCGGCGGACGTTTCCTATTCTAAGAGAAGGACGGAATGGACCGCCTAAGCAGAGGGTAGTCCGACATCTCTTCCGAATCCGTCGGCACCGGAACGGAGACGACGGACAACAGCCTTCCTTCGCTGAACAAACAACGGTGGTCATAGCAATCCTCGTCCTGCAGCATCAGCGGGATGTACGAAGGCAGATTGGCCGCAACCCCTGTATTCTGCGGATGCAGAATCCATTCAGTCGTCTTCCAATCCAGGATACCCTCCTCCGTCTTGACGGGTGTCGGATACGGATAATCCGGGTCCAAGCGCACCGTGTACAGATACATGCCGCCGAGTCCGCCTTCCTCGCTGCCCCAGGTGACCAGTCCTTTGTATCGGATGTCCGCTTCCTCCAGCCGGATACCGGTCTCCTCGGCAATTTCCCGGCGCATGGCTGTGCGCGGAGCTTCCCCCTGCTCCAGCTTGCCGCCCACGCCGTTCCACGAGCCCATCCAGGAAGCGCGTTCCCGGTTCAGCAGCAGCAGTTCCTCTCCGCGTTGGATGAAACAAATATTATAGGTAAGCAGACAGCTCCCTCCAGTCCATTACTCTTTATTCGGTTGGTTTCCAGGCCTGGTTGATCAATGTCATATGCAGGTGATCCTCCCACACTCCATTGATGTACAAATACTGCTTGGCCAATCCCTCCGAGATGAAGCCCAGCTTCTCCACCACCTGGAGCGACGCCCGATTGCGCGGCATAATATTGGCTTCGATCCGGTGCAGCCTGAGCTCCTCGAACGCGATACGGATCACTTCTCGCAGCGCCTCCGTCATGTAGCCTCGGTTAGTCTCAGCCTGATCCAGCTTATATCCCAGATGGCAGGATTGGAAGCTGCCCCGCACGATATTGCTCAGTCCCACAGCGCCTATGACGCGCTCTTCCTTATCGCCGATCTTGCGAATCCAGAGCCGGAGCCCACGCCCGGCCTCGATGCCGGCCGCTTCCTCGCGCAGCAGCCTCTCCTGCTCCTCGGCCGTATAGAAACTCTCGGCCCGGTGCGGCTCCCAAGGGGCCAGAAATTCACGGTTCCTCCGGATATAATCGAGCACGATCGGCGCATGGCGCTCATCCAGCACGTCCAGGCTCAAGCGTTCGGTGCTATAGCTGCTTTTCGTCATCTTTATTATCCTCTTTTCGTTCACTGTCGTTTTCAAGCAAGCAGCCGGAATCACGTTGCCGTCTTATTATAGCTTGAACCCTGTCCTCAGGCAAAAGAATACAGGCCGTTACCTGCTGGCGATTATCCTTCCCTGTAAGTGACCTTCAGAGGATCATCCCAGCATTTCATATAGGAAAAAGTTGCTTTCGCCTTCTATTCCAACAACTTTCTTCACCGCGTGCAGCTCCCAGCGCGCGGTGGGGCAATACGTGTTGGCAGTCAATCACAACCGTTGAATCAGCGGCTCGCTGGACTTCCACACATAAATTGGATATGATGAGATCATTACATGAAACCTGATTTCATTTAATGAAACAAAAGGAGGCATGTCTACATGTCTTATCTTTACTTGGGACTGGACCATGTTCAATTGGCCGCTCCTGCCGGATGCGAAGCTGAAGCTCGACAGTTCTATCACGACATACTGGGGTGGATGGAAATCCCCAAGCCCGAGCCGCTTCAAGCTCGCGGTGGCGTCTGGTTTCGGTGCGGGCAGCATCAGGTGCACATCGGCGTACAACCGGACTTCGTTCCGGCTACTAAGGCCCACCCCGCCTTTCGCATCCAGCACATCGATCGATTGCGGGAGCATCTGCTCCAGTATCAGATTCAGATCATCGACGATGAAGCAAGGGCTGAAGAAGGTGTCAAGCGCTTCTACCTTCACGACCCTTTCGGCAACCGGCTTGAATTTTTAGAATGGTTATGAGGATCTCACAGATCAAACAGCCATATCCTATTCAGATATGGCTGTCAGTTTGTGAGGTATTAATCCAGATGAGTCGTGCTGTCATAAAGGTCGTATTGCCAGCGGTCGCCCGCCTTGGAGATGACGGTGACGGAAGTATTGGAAAGCGGACGGTCCGTAGCGATATCCGGAATCAGTCCGTGCAAGGTACGCCGGATGATGGCTCCATGGCTGACGATGAGAATCCGCCCACCGGGATGCCGCTCCTCCAACTCCGCCACGAAGGCGCCTCCCCGCTTGGCAGACTCTTCCGGGGTTTCAGTGTTCAGATCCGTACGGCTTCTCCAGTCGGACCCCCACCTCTGCAGACGCTCCTCTTCCGTCGTCCCCTCGATGAGTCCCCCGTGAACCTCACGCAGCCTGACATCGTAATGAATGACCGGAATGCCGGCTGCCTCCGCAATATGTTCCGCCGTCTGCTTCGCCCTCAGCAAGTCACTGGCATACATAACGTCCCAGACTTCTCCGGCAAGACGAGCAGCTACAGCCCTTGCCTGCGCGAAGCCGGCTTCATTCAGCGGATTATTGGTATGCCCTTGAGCCCGCTTCTCTACGTTCCACTGCGTATTGCCGTGGCGAATCCATGTGATTTGCGTCATCTGCCTGTCATCCTCTCTACATGAAATAGGCTGCCGGATGCAGCCCTCGCATCCTCATCACCGACTGAACCGGAACAAATGAAGCATAGCTTGGACGTCAACGAATGCTGCTGTCCGAATGCGCCCTATGCTGTGCGTTTTCGCTTTGTCCACCAGAGTTTGCCTACGATAAAAACCGCCATAGCGGCAAGTATGGCTAACACCATCCAACCCATACTCCAGCGTGACACGATGAAGCCTATGCTTGTCTTACTCTGCAAATGATCTGCTGACGAATAGGTCTGTATGATGTCAGGGACATAACGAGCAGTGAGATACAAGCCCCATGCCAGCTTCGCTGCGACAATCATCAGAAGCAGCACGGCTGCACATACCAACGATTGCAGGACATTTCGTACCACGGCTACCCAGCCCCCTCTCCCAATTGCGTCACTCATGACCCGCAGGCAGCAGCAGATGTTCGACCCAGTGGTAACACCGGTCCATCTCCTCGTCGCTAATCTGATCGGAGCGATGCTCGAATTGGATATGTGCCCCTTCATTATGCCTGGCGATGATCCGCAAGTAGTCCGCGATTGGCGCCCAGCCGTCATCGGGATTTTGCTCAGGCAGCACCGGCCAGTGATAATACTCGACCTGGCCTGTATAGCGCAGTGTCCACAGATGAATGACTTCCGCGTACTTGGCAAACCTCGTCAACACATCCCGCGCCTGAAAATATGGGTCCACGCACTCCTGCAAGTATAGCCGTCCCGTATCGAGGCAAAGCCTCACCCGGGGGTACTTGTCCAATAACGACTCGATAAGCCCTCCCTCGTACAGGCGTGGCTCCAACGCATCGAACTCCAGCACCGGAGTAAAACCATACTCCTCGCCTCTTGCGGACAACCAGGCGAACAATTCTTCGCTGAGCTGCACGAGTTCGTCCAGCGTATATTCGCTGGCATAGGCGAACTCCCGCCGGTCCGGGAAGCGCCAAGAGGTCCAATCCACCCGCTCGTCCAGCAGCACAGGCTTCGGATAATGGAACAGTACATAAGCCGGCTTCAAGGGGACTATCTCATCCAGCTCGCTTTGTGCATAGGCGTAGGCCTGCTCCCGTACCAGCTTGTCCTGGGCCAGAAACAGGGCATCCCGCATATCGGACCGTCCCGAGCGCAGCGGGAAGTGCACACCTACGGTAAAGGAATGGAGCGTTGCCGCATCATGCAGCTTGTCCACATCCTCCTGACTTGCCAGCAGGCAAGCCTCGATTCCGTAGAAGCCCCGACGAAAATCCCGAGCAAACTTGATATCATCGAAGCCCCCGTATTGACCGATCATAAACCGATGTTGAATCATCACAGCCTCCCTCAGGTCTCGCGTGTAAACAGGATGTAATCCACCCAAGCCGGCTGCTTATCCTCCATGCGCAGTAGCAAATTGATCTGACCGCGGTGATACATACCGTGCAGCGCGACATGGATAAAGATATCCGCCAGCGTCTCGCACAGCTCCAGACTCGGCTCGGGCCATATCGCCAGGGACGATGCATCCTCTCCCGCTATCCGGGTCAGCCACACCTTCTCAGCTCCCAGGATATGAGCGAACAGCGTGTAGGCCCGGGCCGGCTCCTCAGCATCCCCCGCTGCGAAGTGCCTCCAGAATCCTGTTGTTCGCCCACTCTACATGCTCAAACAACCGGTTCCATGGCTTCATCGGGACACGCCCCCATCTCTCATCCATTGAAAATATCCATCAATATAATCATCGCCAGCAGCCCGAAGATAAAGGAAAATGTCGCCACCCGCTCGTTGCCGTCTCCATGGCTCTCCGGGATCAGCTCCTTGTAGACGACAAACATCATCGCGCCGGCGGCAAAGGAAAGCCCGTATGGCACCAGTCCCTCTACATATCGGGTCATTCCGTAGCCGATCAGGGCGGCAATAATCTCCACGACACCGGTGAGCGTAGCAATTACAAAGGCCTTCCACCGGCTCATCGCCTGATGCGACAGGAACAGCGCAACCAGCAGCCCCTCCGGCATATTCTGCAATCCGATACCGATAGCGACAGCCGCTCCCAGCTCCGAATTGACATGCGCATAGCTGACTCCGACGGAAAGTCCCTCTGGAATATTATGGAGCAAAAGTGCCGCAACAATCAAGAACGCCTTCTCCGACATCACCTGCTGCTGACGTTCCAGATCGATATGCGGGATCAGCTTCTCCATCAGGCTCAGGACAGTCACACCCATCATGACGCCGATTGAGACGACGAGCGTATCCGATACGTCGAGCGCCTGCGGAATCAAGCCGAACATCGAAGCGGAAACCATGACTCCAGCCGTGAATGCCAGCAGCAGGTCTCTCCAACGATGCGTCAGCTTCTTGAAAAAAAGAATCGGTATCGCGCCGAAGCCTGTCGACAGCGCCGACAAGACGCTGCCCAGCAGCAAGCCTTCCATGCGTTTTGCCCCTCCCCATGACGGGTTGCCCGGGGAAGCGAACCCGCACAGGACGGCCATTAGCCCTGGGCCTGAGTGTTACGCCTCCCGGGCCTTCACAGCCCGCTGCACCAGATTGCCAAAGCCCCGGATATCCTCCAGGTACGAGTAGCCCTCCGGGTTGCCACCGGTCTGGTTGTACATGCGCACAGCTACGATTTCAAGCTCCGGAATGACTAGCACGGCACAGCCGGTGATCCCCAGCATTTGAAACGAGCCAGCGGGCAGCTCGTCCCCTAGCTCCGTACGCACACAAGGCTGCTCCTGCACCTGCCAGAAATAGCCGTTTCGCGGCCAGCTCAGGTCCAACCCCTCTGGCGTTGCTACGGATATGGCCTGACGGATCACGGACGCAGGCACGACGCGTGCGCCTTCGTATACGCCGCCCTGCAGATACAGTTGACCCCAGCTGGCCAGTTCACGTGCGCTGACGAATAAGTTTGCAGACTTTCCCTCGTCATCGGGATAGCTTTCGTCCAGCCAGACGAGATCCTCGAGCCGCCGCTTCTCCCAGCCTGTCGCGGTAAAACCGCACGGCCGGAAGATACGCTCTTCCAATATATGTACGAAAGGCTTGCGATACAACCTGCCTGCCAGCTCAATCAGCAAATTCACGCCGAAATTATTGTAAGACCAAGAGGCGCCCGGAGCGAAATCCCGGCCGCCGGAGCGGTTCAGCCCATGCGTATGCGTCAGCAAATGACGAATTGTCGTGCCGTAGAGCAAGTCCGCATCTTGATGCTCCGGCGTATACGCCGACACCGGGTCATCCAAGCTGCCGATAAGCCCGTCGTGGATGGCCCAAGCGATAACCAAGCCGAGATACGACTTCCGGGCGGAACCCACATTGAAGCGCGATTGTGCATCCACACGCCGTGCTCCGGATTCCGGTCCATGCGTCCCTGTATACGCTTCATGAAGCACTCGGCCATGCTGCATGACGATCACGGCAGCAGCCGAAGCTCCTATAGTCACGCGGACATTATCCGCATAAGCCTGCAGCAGCCGGAAAGCGTCAATAGCTTCGGCATCCTCCTTCCGTCCGGGCCGCGAAACCATCGAGGGCTGCCACTGTTCCTTCCGGTACAGCTGCACACAGGACGGACAGACGCAAGCCCGGCCGCGGAGCGGATCCGAAATTCTCTCCAGCAGCCCCTTCGGGATGGAGGCTTTCCAGCACCAGCAAGCTTCCACCTGCTTACCTTGCAGCAGCGCGCACTGGTTGTCCTGTCCGCATAGCGGACAACGAGAAGCCTCTGGATGGGGATGCGCTTCCTCCCGGTATCCATGTCCAGTCATGGGCATGTCCCCCTTCGCGTTTACTTGGAACGTTCGCGGAATGCCTTCAAGGCGAAGAGCGGCAGTACCAGCTGCCTCCTCCACCGGGACGGCTGGGCCAGCAGACGGTACAGCCACTCCAGATTAAGCTTCTGCCAGATCACTGGCGCCCGCTTTACCTTGCCCGCGATGACATCGAGGCTTCCGCCTACGCCAAACGCCACCTTGGCCGGCAAATCGGACTTATGCTTATGAATCCAGCGCTCCGCTCCAGGAGCGCCAAGGGCGACGATCAGAAAATCCGGCTCAGTCGTCTGCACCTCCGCCACAATTCTCCGTTCGTCTTCCGGCGTGAAGAAGCCATGATGACGGCCCGCGATACGCACATTGGGGTACTTGACGCGTATCGTGTCCACCGCCTTCTCATTGGTAGCTTCGTCGGCGCCAAGGAAATAAAACGACCAGCCTCCGGCATGGCCAAGCTCCAGCAGCTTCAAGAGCAGCTCGTAGCCTGTGACACGCTCAGGCAGCGGGGCACCCTTCCAGCGGGAGGCCAGAATAATCCCGATCCCGTCGGGGGTAATCATATCCGCGTCCTGGACAATTTGCCGCAAGGCTGCATCGTCCTGCGCCTTCATGACAATCTCCGGATTTGCGGTAATCAGATGAAACGGCTTGCTTCGCTTCTGGCCGACCGCCTGCTCCAGCTCCTCAATCGTTTCATTCATCGTTCTTGTGGAAAAGGGTACGCCTAGTATATGCAGTGTTTTGCTCATCTTCATCACCTGTCGGGTAGTATTCGATAGAAAGCGTTTCAAGCTATTATCCGTACCTAATCATAACATGGAACCGAGACACTTCCAATGCCGGAAGCGCCCGTCGGAGGCGGCTGCACGCCAAAAAGCCGCCGTTGTAAGCAAGCGGCGGGTTGTGGTTCTATTCAGAATGTAAACAGCGGCCATGTGTGAACGAGCCACAGCACGGTCAGATGCAGCGGATAGAAGCTGCGCCACAACCAGGCAGGAGCCCGCCTGACCTTGGGAGCGGCCTCCGACAGCAGCAGGAGCGTCACTGGCACGCTGAAATACTGCACAGGAACCTGGCGGTACCAGATGAACGTCGCCACCGCATGGACTACGACAGCAGCCCACACCGTGGGTATATACCGGTAGCTCAGTACAAGGGCAAGTCCATACAGCCCGTAATCCAGATCCAGCAGCGCCAGCACGATAGCGGAAGCCGCTACCAGCGGTACTTTCACCAGCAAGCGAGGTTGATCCAGTGCCCAGAGTACAACGACGGACAAAAACAGCGTCCCGATCACATTGAGCTCCTGTGTCTGAAACAATGCCATGTAGGGCAACTGCGAGACGGCGAACAGCAGCAACAGCCGCAGCATGTACCTGCCAACGTTCCGCGTATGCTTGTACCCTTCCACGAGCAGATAGGCATAGACCGGGAAGGCCACCCGGCCCACGATCCGCCAGAGCGGATCATCCGGGAAGAATACGTAACCGATGTGGTCGATTGTCATCGTGATCATGGCGAGCCATTGCCACATCTCAGGTCATCCCCTTCCCGTCACAGGCAGGCTCTAACGCGTTCCAGTCGTTAGGCTTCATCCTCTTCGACGTCATATTCACAGCGAAAGCGCTCGACGCCAGGATATTTCTCCCCCAGACTGAATACGGTAAACCCGATGTTCCGGTAAAAATTCACCGAATCTTCGTCCGTCTCCGCGACGATCCGTAAGGGTTGCTTCAGCTCGATCAGCTCCAGCACTTGACCCCTGCCGTACCCCTGTCCGCGAATATCCGGACGCACGGCAATATGACCGATGGTCAGCTCGCGTTCCGGCGATACTGAAATTCCGACAATCCCTATGATCTCTTCCTGATCTTCATAAGCATACAATTCCAGCTCATCGCTATTCTCGTAGGCTTCCGTAACGGCCTGCAAGCGCTCGGGATCGGGAAATACCGAGTAGCCCAGCAGCTCTTGGATAGCTTCTTCTTTAATTCGTCCTTTAGCGGATACCAGCATGTACATGTTCCTCCGTTTTCAAGCTCCTGCGGCTTGCTTCACAGCTGCCGCAGGAAGCTTCCTTGTTGCTTTAATCCCCGGCAGCCTCAAGCCGAACTTCTGCCTGGGCAGTCCATTCTGTCAGATAGGGCTCGAGCCCGCTGCTGTCATCCAGTACAATCAGCTTATGCTCATAAGGCTGGAGCAGGCTCATAATATCCGGACGGCTCTGTCCGTCGAATTCCCGGTTCCAGCGCAGCAGCTGCAGCAAATCCCACAGCGACTGCTTGTAATTTCCCGTCTCCAGGCCCAGACGCTGCCTGAAGAACCGGGAGATGATCCGATTGCGTCTCTTGCTGGCAGGAGGATCGAGATAGATGATGACATCCGCCTGCCGGAAGCTCTCGCTCAGCCACCGGTGGTGAACCCCTTCGATGATCCATTTCTTCTGGGAGAGCACGCTCTGCAGGATGGCGCTGCGAATTTCATCGGGATTGCGGATATCGGCTCGCGCTGTACGCATCCAAACCATATTGTCCGTCTGATAATGAGGAAGCGACAAGCGCTCGGCGGCCTGTCCGGCCAACCATGTCTTGCCGCTCCCAACAGAGCCGATGATATGAATTTTGCCCGGGCAGCGGGCCATTGACCAAGGTACGGCGCATGCGATAAGACCTCAACCTCACTTCTTGGATAGGGGTATATGCCCCTATTATAAGGGATCATCCCTTAGGTTTCCAACCTGCGGCGCGATTGAGCCTGAATCTGGACGTCTCAGTCTTCCTCCGGCTGCTGTGCATGCTTCAGGACTTCGCCCTGCGTTCCTTCCGTATTCGCCGGCATACTCTGCAGCCTGACGATTCCCGCCAGATACGTATCGATCAGTACCTGCAGCGTGACATCCAGATCCAGCGGAAGCTTGAAGGCTCCCTGCTGCTCCAGCGAAGCGAAGCCGTGCAGCAGACTGCGGAAGCTGCGGATCGCATGCAGCTTCATCTCATCTGACAGTTGATACGCATCCAGCACCCGGCTGATCAGCCCGAGCGTAACCTGGCTCGCTTGCTTGTGTTCGGCATCGCCTTCGGCGGGCGCCTGCAGGGTAGCTTCATAGAGACCCGGATGGCGGCGGGCATACGCGACATAGGCAAGGCTCATCGCCCGGATCGCTTCATCGCCCGAGCGTCCGACAGCGGAGCTCGTCAGATCCGAGGTTAACTGGGATAGGCCATGCAGCGCAAGCGCACGTCGCAGGCCCGTCAGGCCGTTGACATGATTGTACAGAGAGGGGGAGCGTACCTTCAGCTTCTGGGCGAGTGACGCGAGGCTAACTTCCTTGTAGCCCTGCTGGTCGGCCAGCTCTGTCGCGGCCTGGAGGATCGCCCTCAAATCAAGTCCGATTCTCGGGGACATAACCGTCACGCTCCCTTCCCGTTCAGATTGGCTTCCGCTTCCCGAATCGCCCGGTCCATCACTTCCCCCGGCTGCCGGATCAAATCGCCGTGTCCAACAGCTAGCAGCGTCGGGTTGAGCGCTCTCAGCCTGCGCACACTCTCCAGCGCAGAGTGCTTGTGCCAGGTCGCCCAGGCCGGGAACGGGAACCAAGGCACCCATTGCCCGCTTACCGCAATACCTCCGCGGACCTGCATCGCATCGCCTGCGATCAGATGGCCGCTGCGCTGGTCATAGAAGGCCATCGACCCCGGTGTATGGCCTGGTGCCGCTAGCGCGAGCAGGGAACCTACCCGGTCGCCGTCCTGGAGCAGCACATCCGGCCGCGTCCGGACGTTCTTGGGCAAGCTACCGCGGACTGGCGTATCCGGCTCTCCGGGCTCCATCGCGAGATCGCCGTTCAGAAGCTTGGCGTCCCGGCGGGACAAATATACCTTCGCATCCGGCAGCTCCCGCTTCAGCATATCGAGCGCTCCGATATGATCGCTATGCGGGTGAGTAAGCACAATACGGGTAATCGGCTTGCCGAGCGATGCGGATGTCTCTAGAATTCCCTTGCCGCTTACAGAGATACCGGCATCAATCAAGGTCAGCTCTTCTCCTTCGTCGATCAGATATACATTCACCGGAAACCAGGCTGGGAAAACCGTCAATTGAATCAAGCTTTCTATTTGGACTGTACGCATAAGAAAGATCACTCCTCAAAACTAATATAGTTAGTATTAATATAACTAATACCATTAGTTTTAACAAGCTTTTTATTTATTCATGGTCGTTTGCTGAGGCTAGACGCCAAACCTGCAGTGCGGAACTCCACTCCAGTTCCGCACTGCACCGCGATAAGAATTACATCGTTCTATCGGATGGATCTAGCCTGCCTTTCGGCAGCCTCCACGGTATGCTTCAGCAAGATCGCGATCGTGACCGGACCTACGCCCGCCGGTACTGGCGTAATGGCGGCGGCATGCGGGAAGCACGATTCATAGTCCACGTCCCCGATATTGCCTTCATTATATCCTGCATCGATTACGACGGCGCCCGGCTTGATCCAGTCTCCCTGGACAAAGCGAGGCTTGCCCACAGCTGCGACCACGATATCGCCAAGCCGCACGATCTCGTCCAGACGGGCCGTTCGGGAATGGCAAGTCGTGACTGTGGCATGACGGTTCAGCAGCATCGCCGACACAGGCTTGCCCAGAATCGGGCTTCTGCCGATGACGACGGCATGCTTGCCTTCGATCGGAATGTTGTAATCATCCAGTATCGCCATGATCGCCGCGGGCGTGCACGACGGATAATCGGCGAAGCCGAATGCATTTTGGGCGAAGCCCAGCGTCGTGACGCCGTCCACATCCTTATCGATCCGGATGGCCTCGAACGCAGCCCGCTCATCGATATGAGAAGGCACGGGATGCTGCAGCAGGATGCCGTGCACTTGGCTGTCGCCATTCAGCTTATGAATCGCCGCGATCAGCTCCTCAGTCGTAGTCTCTGCCGGCAGATCGACGCGTACCGACTGCATGCCGAGGCGTCTGCACATGTTGCCCTTCATCCGCACATAGGTCGCGGAGGAAGGATCGTCCCCAACCAGAATCGTGGCCAGGCACGGAACGATTCCTCTAGCCGCCAGCCCCTGGATACGGTGGGCCAAATCCTCCTTGATGGCCGCCGCCACTCGATTTCCGTCAAGAAGCCATGTTTCTGTCATCATTTGCTCAGCCCTTTCTGTTCTGCTGAGAAGCATAAAGAGGCAAGGGGAATATCCCCTTACCTCTGCCCAGGCGTACGGCTGAAAATCCGTATGTGCTTCCTCGTGGTACTCCACGTTTACGCCAGTCACACATACCCGTTATTTATCTCTCATTATACGTGTACCCGGTGACGGTTTTCAAGCCTTATTCCCATAAATCCGTCACCGCGCCGCGGGACGCGGACGAGACCAGCCGGGCGTACTTGGCAAGTACCCCTGAGGACGCCTTGAGCGCAGGCGGGGTCCAGGCTTGCGAACGGAGCTCCAGCTCCCCCGCCGTAACAGCGAAGGAGATTTCTTGGGTTTCGCTGTCGATCGTCACGCTGTCTCCTTCCCGGAGAAGAGCAATCGGCCCGCCAACCTGTGCCTCAGGCGCCACATGACCAACCACGAAGCCATGCGAGCCTCCCGAGAATCTGCCGTCCGTGATCAGAGCCACCTCGCCACCCAGTCCTTTGCCGACGATCAGAGCAGTCACAGACAGCATCTCCGGCATGCCCGGACCGCCCTTTGGACCACAATAGCGGATGACAAGAACATCGCCCCGCTGGATCTCATCGCGCATGATCGCCTCGGTCGCCTCGGCTTCGCTGTCATAGACGCGGGCCGGACCGGTGAAGCGCAGCTTCTTCATCCCGGACATCTTCGCAATCGCGCCGTCCGGGGCCAGGTTGCCTTTCAGAACGACGAGCGGGCCATTCGGCTTCAAAGGCTGGTCGAACGGACGGATAATCTGCTGCTCTGGCTGTAAGGGTGCCGCCTCCGCCAAATTCTCGGCCAAGGTCTTCCCGGTGACCGTCAGGCAGTCGCCATGAAGCAGGCCTTGCTCCAGCAGCAGCTTCATCACACCAGGTACACCTCCGATATCATTGAGGTCCTGCATTACATACTTCCCGCTTGGCTTCAGATCGGCCAGATGAGGTACCTTGACGCGGATACGCTCGAAATCGTCATAGGTCAGATCCACCCCAACCGAGTGGGCGATCGCAATCAGATGCAGGAATGCATTCGTAGAGCCGCCGAGCGCCATGACGACGGTAATCGCATTTTCGAAAGCCTTCTTCGTCATAATATCGCGCGGATAAATTTCCTGCTTCAGCAGATCGATCACTTTCTTCCCCGCTTCGGCACATTCCGCCGCCTTATCAGGCGAGATAGCAGGTGTTGAAGAAGAGCCGGGCAGGCTCATGCCGAGCGCTTCGGCAGCTGAGGCCATCGTATTGGCTGTGTACATGCCTCCGCAAGCTCCCGGGCCCGGACAAGCGCTGCATTCCACCTTATACAGCTCAGCGTCCGTGATCTTGCCCTCATGGTATTGACCTACCGCCTCGAAGGCGCTGACGATATCCACATCCTTCCCGTCAAGCTTGCCTGGCTGGATCGTGCCGCCATACACGTACACGGAAGGCAAATTCATCCGGCCGATGGCCATCAGGCAGGCCGGTGTATTTTTATCGCACCCGCCTACGGCGACGAGGCCATCGAACCGCTCGGCATTGGTCACGATTTCGATGGAATCAGCAATGGCTTCCCGGCTAGGCAAGGAGAACGACATCCCTTCATGCCCCATCGAGATGCCGTCCGATACGGTGATGGTATTAAAAATCAGCGGTGCTCCGCCATGCTGCTGAGCCCCTTTTTTGGCCTGAAGGGCCAGCTCATTGATATGCATATTACATGGTGTCACTTCGCTCCAAGTGCTGGCTACGCCAATCATCGGCTTCTTGAAATCCTCATCCTGAAAGCCGACTGCCCTCAGCATCGCCCGGTTTGGCACACGATTGACCCCTTCGCTGATCACCTTGCTGCGAATTCTCAAATCCTTGGACTCCGTCATGCTCATTCACCCTTCCGTTATTAGATTAAGGCATACAGTTCATGCATCGGGCGGATCAGATTCTGCTTCATGGCAGCCGAAGCCGCCTCGCCGTCCCCCTGCTCCAACGCGCGAATCACCTCGTCATGCTCCGCTGCCGAAGCCAGCGTAGCCGTGAGACGCTGCTGGAGGAAGACATACTTGAACCGGCGGATATGAATCTGCAGCGATGCGCTGAAGGAAGCGATATACGCATTGTCCGACACCTCCACGATCAGGTTGTGGAACTGCTCATCCACCTCCATCGCCTGATACGGCTGACCCGTTTCGATCGCCTGGCGAAACCGGGCATTCAGCTCCCTCAGCAGTTCGATCTGCTGCGCCGTAATCAGCTTCGCTGCGTATTCAGCTGCTAGTGCATGGAGCACCCCAAGCGTCGGGTACAGCTTCAAAATATCATCCTTCTCGATCAGTGTAACCCGGGTTTCCTTGCCGGGATGCATCGAGACGAGCCCCTGCACCTCGAGCAGCTGAAAAGCTTCCCGGATCGGGGTCCGGCTGACGGCCAGCGATTCGGCCAGTTCGGCGTCGATCAGCTTCTCACCCGGCTGAAGCGTACCCTCGATGATCCAACGCTGGATTTGCGAGAGTGCCCGCTCTTTGGCGGACATCCGGATCGGAGTGGAGAAATTAGGAGGAATGGGCATGGGAAACATCCTTTTCACATTGTTGTTATATGCAATATATCGCATACGAATACAAAATGCAATTTTTTTAATAAAATTAGGTTACAATGATCGGATTAACTCTTCTGCCAGCTCAACTCCTGTATGACAGGAAACATAATTTCATGTTCGTAATACTCTCTTAAAAATAACGGGAAAAAGTCATAGTATCCTTTATGATTATGTGATAAGGTTTACGAATTATAATGAGAGGAGCAACACCATGCAAGTACTTATTCCTGGACAAGAAGCCTTATACTCCATCATCTCGTGCTAGATTTTAATGGAACAATTGCTTTAGACGGGCTGATTCTACCGAATGTAAGGGAAAAACTTATAGAGCTACACACATTACTTAACATTCATGTATTAACTGCTGATACGAATGGCAGTGCTGCTAGAGAATGCGAAGGATTACCCCTTGAACTGCATGTCATAGGTAAAGATAATCAACGAGAGGAAAAGCGTAGGTTTGTTAGCCAGCTTGAACAAGGTGTTGCTGTTATCGGCAACGGCGTGAATGATGAACTTATGTTTCGTGAAGCGGATCTTTCAATTGCAGTCATAGGGAAAGAAGGATGTGCAACAGGTACTCTAATGTCTAGTAACATAGTTGTTACAGACATCATTGACGGATTAAACTTGTTAATCAAGCATCACCGTCTTATTCCTACGCTTAGAAAGTAATCGGTGATCTCATCTGACAATCGTCTCTTTGAAAAATCCCCTCGGAAAAAGCGCCGGCTCACGATGTTATCATGAAACCGGCACTTATTCTATCGTTGCCACATATACGTTCAAATGGAGTCTCTGTTAGGAAGCCTCGTTAATTGATTAAATGGGCTTCTTTAACAACCGTTCCAAGAGCACCGCCGCTTCCACCCGGGTCGTATGCACCAAGCGTGCAAATTGATCCGCCTACGCCCCTAGGCCTACTCAGCCCCATTGGGGAGCACGGGACCCCGGCTGGTTGCTATTCAGGAAGCGCGGGTCCATTGCGACGAGCCGTTCGCTCTATGCCATCAACGGTTAATTTGTATAGTTGGTGCGGAAGATCATGCCCCATGCCGTCAACCAACATGAGCTCGGCGCCCGGGATGGCAGACGCCGTGTCTTCGCCACACGCCGGGACGAACATGGGATCGTCCCTCCCATGAATGACAAGTGCTGGTACTTGGATGGTCGCCAGCCGCGGACGACGGTCACCGGAGACAGCAATCGCAGCAATTTGTCGTCCGACACTGCCTGGATCGTAGGCTCGCTGGACTTCCTCCAGAATGAGCGCCCGATAAGCATCCTCTTCAAACGGATAGCCGGTGCCGGCGATGCGTTTGGCAAAAGAGAGGCTGTGCGCCAAAAATCCTGCTTCATCCTCAAATGGATTCGGCGCCGGTTTAGTCATCATCGCCATGACATCCGGGGGAGATTGCGGAAGGGCTGGATTACCGGAACTGGACATAATGGAAGTGAGTGATAAAACCCGTTCCGGGTACTCACTGGCTGCAATCTGCGCGATCATTCCACCCATCGACCTGCCAACGAAATGTGCCCGGTCAATTGAAAGGGCGTCGAGCAGTCCGATGGCGTCTTTGGCCATGTCATCGAGCGTGTAAGGGATGTCCGGACGCTGTCCCGACATGAGAACAGTCGCCAATGCCTCAAAATCCATCGCCGGATAATGGCTAAAGTGGGTCGAGCAACCTGCGTCGCGATTGTCAAAGCGGATCACGCGAAAGCCCCGCTCTGCTAATATCTGACAAAATGGAACCGTCCATCGGATCATCTGGGTTCCAAGCCCGGCGATTAGGATAATAGCCTCATCATTGTTGTTACCGAAACTATCATAGGCCAAATCAACGCCGTTGACTTTCAGGATATTCATGATCATGTTCTCCTCTAATTAATTCGGTATCGGAGTTAATATTCCCCAGATAATATGTATTTTATCGTTCGTTATAGAGGGAATACATGCAAAAGACACGGCCTAAGAGGAGCCGCGCTGTTGAGGGCTAGCTTTTGCTTTATGTTGTACATGCTGTGTTTTGTTGCATAACTGCCGTTAACGTACTAGCGGATGCTCCGCAGCAGCCATTCAAGTATCGTTCTTCGTTAACTTAATCTCAGAAAGCTATCAACTTTCAGAAGGCTGAGGTTGGTTTAACCGTAGACCATTGTATGTGTGGAACTTGTTCCTCGTTAACCGTAACTGTTCCTACACAAATATTATTCTGAACAGGATTTTCTAAGAAATGCTGAATTGTAAACCTGATAGCTTTTGAAATCTTTAGATTTAATAGTTCACTCTTATGAATCCAAAATAATTCTCCCTCATCTGAGGGAATAAAGTTTCTATGTGTTGTCTCGCCAAAATAAACGTATTGTTGCCTGATTTCACCATTGCTATCTTCAATCAGAATGTATTTAAGTGTAAAGTTTTCTATTTCGTTCTGCTTAAATCCTGTTTCCTCTTCAATCTCCCTGTAGCTTGCTTTCATCGGGAAATTTAGTTCCTCATACTCAAGATGCCCACCGATGCCACCCCAAAACTCGAAATTAAAAAGCTTACTGTTAGCCTTCTTCATCATTAATACATGCTCTTGATGTATCAAGAACGCTGTTGCCATTTGTCTGACTTCCACAAAATAATCCCCCATAAAATTAGTCTTGGTCCCGAGTAAGTTATCTTATTCCAAATAAAATAGGAATTTCACCCGAGCCATCCTGACCGTTAACGTAATAACGGCTGCTAAGCAGCAGCCGTTCAAGTATCGTTCTTCGTTAGTGGAGTTTGAACTTGCCCAACCACTCCTTTGAGCTCTCAAGCATCCCAAGAGTAATCTGATGGTTTACCCCTGAATATTCAACTAATTTTAGATGCTCCTCCGGAACTTTTGACTTTTCATTCATAAAGTACCTTTGGCTATCTATAGGAATGATACGATCTTCTTTACCGTGCAGTAATAATAGTGCTTTTCTATTTCCGAAGCTCACCTTGGACAAAGGGTCATGCTCTTTTAAGAAGAGCCTCTCAGTATCCGTCAATGGAGGTCGACCATCTTTTTCACGATACATGTCCTCAAATTTGATCCAAGCACATGAACCATTTATAACTATTGCTGATTGCAAACAGGAAATATTTGAAAAAGCCCCTCCTGCTATAAATCCACCAGTCGAATGACCGATAATACTGATGTTACCATCAGATTCAGTCAGAGCTGACACAATTTCCTCCACTTCCTTTACACCCTGAAGGACAACATTCCAAAAGTTTTCTTGTAATACCTTTGTATCGAAATAATTCAGGCTTCCACGTACTCCGTGATAAGGCAATTCGGGTATGATAACCTTAAATCCCCAGCTGGATATTAGCGATGCAAAGAACAAATAGTTTTCATTTTTTGAAGCCCAACCGTGATATAAAAGCACGGATGCTTTCGGTATTTCAGGTGGATTTACAATGAGAGATGGAATATTCGAAATTGTACATTTTATGTAATTATGCATGGTAATCTCCTTGAGCATATTTACCATAGAATTCTACAGGATGAGGAAGATAGTTCCGTCCCCTACCTCCACCTTCATTCACTCTTTCACTTGTCTAATAACTTCATCGAATGCTCAGGATAACGATCACCTGCTGCTGCGCCTACTGGAGCAGTTCTATCGATAAACTCCTTCACATCTCTAGGCAGCTCAATGTCTATTGCCGCTATATTTTCCTCCAGATAGGGTATCTTCTTCGTTCCAGGTATTGGAATTAGGTCTTCTCCGTTAGCTAGCAACCAGGCTAATGCAAGCTGTGAAGCGCTGATATTCATGTTGTGTGCGATATCTTCCAAACGTTGAACCAAGGACAAGTTCTGCTGCAAATTATCCCCTTGCAAACGTGGAGTTTTTCTTCTGTAATCATTTTCCACAAGCGTATCCACGGATTTGATTTTTCCAGATAGAAACCCGCGTCCAAGAGGACTATAAGGGACAATTGAAATACCCAAATCCCGGCAGAGTGGTAAAATCTCTTCTTCTATATCTCTACTCCAGATGGAGTATTCTGTCTGTAAAGCTGCTATAGGATGTACGTTATGTGCTCGTTCAATCGTTTGAGGAGAAGCCTCTGAAAGTCCAATATATCGAACCTTCCCCTCTGCTACTAACTCCTTCATCGCTCCAACCGTCTCTTCAATAGGAACTCTAGGATCTACACGATGCAGATAATAAAGATCAATGTAGTCCGTGTTTAACCTCTTTAAGCTTGCCTCACAAGCCTTCTTCACGTACTCGGGACTTCCGTTAATTCCTATTACTTCTCCGGCATCACTTCTAACGAAACCAAACTTGGTAGCAATATGAATATCCTGTCGTGAGCTTTTTAATGCTCGTCCGATTAGTTCTTCATTTTTCCCTACTCCATATTGATCTGCCGTATCAAAGAAATTCACGCCAAGTGCTACCGCATGATGAAGGGTCGCAATGGCTTCCTCTTCATTTTGATTCCCATAATATTCGGACATCCCCATACAACCCAGTCCTAGAGATGAAACCTGCAAAGATCCAATCGCTCGGAATTTCATGGACTTCCTCCTTTTTATGCGTAATGAGTAAACTTCACCTCATGTTTTATTTCGTTACACCCAGATATTAACAATAGGAATTTCTTTTTCTATCCTTAATTTACTTTCTGCAATCCAGTCCATAAACCATTGATTGTTCGAACTGCTGAATGTTTCATCCCCGTCCCAGTTTCTAAATGAGCCAATATATACAATCAATTCTCTTAGTCTTAGAAGTAGCCTTCATCTCATTAGTTGATTAAAAGGCCATATCAAATAAATCCTGATGGCAATTTGATCGTATCCAAATATTGGGTGATTGTCAATCTATTCACAGAAACTATGGGTACGGTTCCCCGCGTCTGTAACAGCAAATTTAGACCAAAAGGCCACCCTGTATGGGATGGCCGGCAGTAGCAGTCATCATTCATTATTTTTTCAAAACCGGTATCCAAATCTCGCTTCTGAAGGTTGGTGAAGAAACATCCTTACTCTCATTCCATAGAATCTCCGGACCCATGGCTAATTCAAAACTAGCGGAAGGAAACCATTCGGAATAGATGCGGCCCCAGACATTTTGCAAGGTTTCGGGAAAGGGTCCGATGGCTTCGAATACAGCCCATGTTGCTGCACGGACATCTAATTCCGTCAAATGTTCGGGGCACTCCTTGGTTGTAGCCACACCAACATAATGGTCAAGTCCCCCCTTTTCCTCCATTCTCCCCTCGGAAAAATTCATCGACGCTTGAATCAGTCCCAGAGGTTCAACATTCGAGAGCTGTTTGAGCTGCTCAATGTCGTCGCTAGTTAAGCTTTTCCACATGGCTGCGATTTCCGCATTTACGCCATTAAATTGGATAGGTACCCTTCTCATGATGCCCACGATACGGAATGAATCTTTCTCTACGATCCGATAATTCATGGCACTGCCTCCCTGAATGGTTAATTGAAAGGACAAACGAGGATAGGCTTTTAATGATGGGCCATGCGATTTTACTGAAGAGGGCGAAATACCGTGTAAGCTTTGGAAAGCTCTAGAAAAGGCGTCTGCTGAACGATATCCATATTTCACTGCCACATCTATAATTCTTAAATCGCCAGCTTGAAGCTCAAATGCCGCAAGTGTTAGGCGTCTTCGGCGGATGTATTCTGATAGCGTGACGCCTGCAAGGAATGAGAACATTCTAGAAAAATGATAGGGGGAACAACAAGCCAACCTCGCTGCTTCCCTCAGGTCTATATCTTCAGTAAGATTCTCTTCAATATAATGTAAGGCCCCGTTCAGATTTGTAAGCCAATCCATTCGAATGACCTCCTTTCACTACCAGGATAGCAAGTATCGGCGGTACCCATCCGACATCTCATGCACCGTTTTGCAGGACTTTGAACTCTCGTTCATGTGAGTTACTTAGATTCTTCTTCACTGACGTACCCTGACAATATCGGAACAAAGGGGTGCCGCGTAGCAACCCTTTTGGCCTAGCTGCTCCTCTGCGAGAATCGTCTTAATAAATTGGAGCAATTGCCCCTCGATAAACTCTTGATTAATCAGATGGGAATTGCAAACCGTCTTACCTTTCGTGTGGAAGTTCTGGCAGATTCCTCTTTGCAGTAAGTATTGACATCCCCTCGATTGTATTGTAAAAATGTAGTAATACAATTTTATACAAATTTGCAATGATGAAGAGAGTAAGCATAACGAATACTCCAGAGAGCTGATGATTGGTGCGAATCAGTGTAGGGATTATGCCGAAGTGGGCTTCTGAGCATCCAAACCGAAAACTCGTTGAGTAGGCTTTGGCGAAAGTCTCGTCGTTACAAGAGACGCGTATTCAAACATTTTGCATGTTTCGATACGTCAAAGTGAGTCCGATTCATATTCGGGCTAATTAAGGTGGTATCACGGGGTCTTCTCGTCCTTTCAAGGATGAGAGCACCCCTTTTTTATTTATCTTGAGGAGGGATTGCATGAATCATGAAATTGTATTAACGGGAATTAAGCCTACGGGTAAAGTCCATGTAGGAAATTACATCGCGGCAATAAAACCCGCACTTCAATTCGCAAAAGGTAGTAATTGTACCGCGCTCTACTTTATTGCCGACTACCACGGATTAACATTCATTCAGAACAGGGATGAGTTTAACGATCTGTCTTACGGTATTGCGGCAACGTGGCTGGCATTAGGACTTGACCCGGACAAAGTAGTTTTCTATAGACAATCGGATGTTCCAGAGATATTCGAGCTGAGCTGGATACTTTCATGTCTGACTTCCAAGGGATTAATGAATCGTGCCCATGCATATAAAGCAGTTCTTGATAAAAATGAACAATTGGGCGTGGATATGGATACTGGTGTTAATATGGGCTTATTCACATACCCAATTTTGATGGCAGCGGACATTTTGCTGTTTCAATCCGACAAAGTGCCCGTTGGTAAGGACCAAGTACAGCATGTTGAGATTGCAAGAGATATTGCTGAAGGATTCAACAGGAATTATGGAGAAACCTTCAAGTTACCTAATTATATCGTAGATGATAATACGGCAGTAATTCCTGGTCTCGATGGCAGAAAAATGAGTAAAAGTTATAGCAATACGATACCGCTTTTCGAAACAGCTGATGACCTTAAGAAGCTGATAAATAAAATCAAAACAGACTCTACTCCTCCTCATGAACCTAAAGACCCTGATACGTCTACTATCTTCTTACTATATAAAGAATTTGCGACGCCCGGACAAGTCCAAGATCTAAGGAATAAATTTCTGAATGGTATTAGTTGGGGAGAAGCCAAGCAGGAACTGTTTCAGGTCGTAAATGCATTTTTGGAAGAACCACGCAAAAAATATAATCACTTCATGTCATCACCAGACAAAATTGACATGATCCTTTATGAAGGAGCTAAGAAGGCAAGAACCATGGCTGCGCCATTACTTGAGGAGGTCAAACATAAAATTGGGCGTTACAAATAAAAGCCTTCGGATTATATTGAAGAAAAATGACCGGGTAAACTAAAGCCTTCCCGGTCATTTTGTTTAGCAAACTAAGCTTCCTAAACATGATGGAAATAATCGGTATTTATATTTCAATTTGAACTGGTCAGGCAATCGATTAAATATGTAATGGTATTCCACAGTTGCTCCTTTATTCAATCTCGCCTAAATAAATTGGACGTTGTTTTTCATTTCCCTCATGTTGAACGATTAATTCCCTTAGGGTCACTGGAAATAAAGGTTGGCTTTTCAGTTCTTCTAATGGAATCCATTCAATACCTATTTGGTCATCATCAAGCGAAGTCCCCATTGAATCTATGATTTCAGAATGTGTACGAGCATCAATTTTACAGGAGAACATAAACTCTACACGATGAATGCCTTCATCTCTAAAACATTCACGAATGTACGCGAGTTCCCCAACTTCTACTTCTAATCCTACCTCTTCCATACATTCTCTTCTTAATGTCTGATGAAGATTTTCACCTGCATGTTGCCCTCCGCCTGGCAATAAATAAAATATACCTTCACTATCTTCAAGTTTCGTAACCAATAGCTTATTCTCATGAATGATTATTGCTTTTGCTGAATTTCTGATAACCACTTAGCTGTACCTCCTGCTCTCAGGTCTAAAGGGATGGACGAGGCTCAAGTAAAAAACATATTTTGGGTTACTTTCGTGGATGAGATACTCTTGATCATCAAAGAAGACGGGTGCATTCCCGCCGATCCAGCCTGCACGATGTTCGTTCGATAGGGCCGATCCCGCATAATAAAGAAATACAATCTGTTGCCTCAATTAACATCTTCATTTGCTTTTCATTAGGCATTGGACAACTCTCCCTCAAGAAACTTTATGAGGTGCAATTCAGGCTGCGCGAGGAACTCTGTAAAGCAGCATAAGTCAGCATAGACTTGGTGCTCCATGTCATAACAGCCTATCAGACCTTTTTTCTTCGGATTCCAAACCAGCTGCAGGCCAGAGTAATTGTGGATATCGGCTGAAAGACGCAGCAGCTTCTGCCTACCCACTTTCATCTCAATCGTATCGGTCAATGTGAAAAAGTCGATATACCCGATTTCATATTCATTTTGCTCCAGCTCAAGGCGCAAGTTGTCTTCTGTAAGAAAGCTGACCAGTTCATCAGTTAATTTATACCGTTTAAGCTCAACCTTTTTGTTTGCCAAATTATGAAAGTCAACCGGTTCCAGCGATCTCAAATAGTCAGCTAAGACCGTATGCTTATTGCTGACCGCAATCGTATACGGCCGCTCGCCATCTTTTTCCGCCAAAGTAACGTCCGCTCCGTGTTCAATCAAAAATTTGACCATGCCCATAGCACCGATACGTGCAGCCACGGTTAACGGAGTTGCTCGATAAGGATAGACCATATCCGGCTGATTATAATTGATGTCTACCCCTTGATCGAGCAAATACGTGAGTGTCTTATAGTCATGATCCGATACGGCTTGACGCAATACGGCACCACCATGCGGCTTGATATCTAATCCCAGCGCATGAATAAGCGGAATATTGTTTTTGTTGCCGTAGTATGCCTGTGAATATGCACCCGACCCTGTTTGATTGAGCTTATCCATCTCGGCTCCTTGCGCTGCAATGTAGCGAACGATGTCCTCCTTGCAATAGCGGACAGCTCGCAAAAAAGCTGGATTATGTCGGACATTCAGGTTGACGCCGTGCTCTACCAGCAGCTTGACAACGTCCATTTGCTGCGATATAAGTGCCAGATCCAACGGACTAACTGTGATATATTTGCTAAGAACGATACCTTCCTCAATATCCCAGCCTGATTCGATTGCAGCGTGTAAAGCCGAAATATTTCCTTCGTAAATATGCATCCCGCATTCCGGCAATTCCTTGAATCTCCCGATATCTTTCAGGACGATCATCCGCACCACTCCTGCTTCAAAGTCTTATGAAGTCGTTTCGCACCCTTTCGACAAGAGCCATTGCTTCATAACAGCAAACGCCTGTTGGGCATCCTGTTCATAGAAGATCGCTACCTCTTGTTGATAGGCATAATTCAATCGTACATAGCCACCCAGTTGCCGGTAGAACAGGAAGCAGACATGGGGCGTCTCAATGGACATATCCGGCGGAAAATCCGCTTGGCACACTCCGGCCAATTCCGGCAGCGAAAGCTGGTCCTGCCCTGGAGGAAAACGCAAAAAGAGATGGCTCCGATTGCCCGTCCACGGTTCATAATAGACGGCTTCCTCCTGGCTGCTTCCATACACCTGACCGTATATGTCGTCCAGCACCAAGGCGTACAGCCCTTCGTCTTCCTGCTCCCGTGCCTGCAGCGAAATGGCCTTGATGTGCTCCGCATGCCGAGGAAGCCAGAGCAGCCCAGCCGTCTGGGGATGTACCGCCAGAAAGTCACCGTCCACCGTCGTGCCTATAGCGATACACTCGCCGATCTGCTCTTCACGAATGGGACTGTCTTCGTCGTACTCCCACAACCCATAATCGGCAAAAGGTTTTAGTACCTCCGGATCAGGCAATTGGACATTCATCCATCCTCTGTAAGTCCCTTCGCCGAATCGCCGTAAAAACCGGAGGTAGCCTTGTGGATAAATAGCGGCGTCTTCCTTCCCAAGCACTTGGTTTTGGATCTCAGACAGCGGATTTTGCCGAGATACGATGTACATGAATACTCCCCCTGTCTTTCAATTCACTGATAAATGTTAATATGGACATACATGAGGCAGGTCTCAGCATAAACTTCGTCTGTTTTTATTGATTTACTTATCAATAATTTCCCAGTTTAGCTTACTAGTTGTGCAATGTTTCATACGATGCCTGAGCATGCTCGATGGTGTCCGTTACAGCTCCTTTCCGCTGTTCCTCATAAACGGTGATCATCGGTCAACACTCCTTTTCCAATTTGTAATTTGCCGTTTCCAGTACCCGTTCATGAGCACATTTCAATCAGTAATCGCGAGCTGCATCGAACCAGCATTGAGCCATCTCCTCCGTTATAGGCTGACCAATCAGATGATCGGACTGGCTGAGTTGCCATACAGCTTCGCCAAGGTCTTCTCTTTCGGTAGTTTCGATGCCTTTGAGGGTATTGAAGCGCACGGTGAAAGTGGTAATGGCTGCCTCGGCGTCGCCAAAGCTGCGGGCCTGGGCCAAGCTTGCCTGGGCCACGTTGTAAGCTTCGTTAGCCAGCTTGGCCAGACGTTTAGGCCAGGACGAGAAAGGTCGGCCAAATTCAGTCAGCCACCACTCCGGTTTTCGCAATTGGCTCACTGAAGCATGACCGGTCCACGGGCGGGTTTGAGCGCGTGCTTTCATTTGCTGCCTTAGGCGCTTGCCCACCGTCTCTTCCACATTGTAGGCAATAAATCTATCCAGCAACGGCCACGTGTCCAAGGAGGGCAAGTCCGCCAAATCAGGCATGAAGCGCAGCTCCAGATTCGTTAACCGGGCATGACAAGCCAACGAGTCCAGGTCGCAGAAGTTCCCCCACAAACTCAGTGAGTCAAGGTTAGGAAACCGGTCTAGACAGCCGAGCGAGATGGGCTGTCCCAGCGGCGCGTTTTGCAGCATCAGGCTCGTCACTTGGTGCAATTCACCGAGCTCAGGCAGCATGAAAGGAGGATCATTCTTGCGTCGGCTGGTGCGCGGCGCTAGTGTCAGAGAAGACGGCATATCGCCAGTGGCCAAGAAGCGTGATAGATCGCCGGACACGTTCAGGCGGGAATGTCCCTTCGGAAGCCTCAGGCTCAGGCGCCCTCCGGGCTGGCCTAGCTCGATATGCAAGCCATACACAATGGACTGGCTGGCGTCAACCACCGTATCGGCAGACAGGACCGGAGACCAAGTCATCTCTTCAATGGGACGTTTCTGTGCCCAGTCCAAGAAGCCCGCGTCACTGCCTGAATAATATAGAAATCGCGGCCAGGGCGAACCTGCCGGCGTAGCAAAGATATCGAATACGTTCCAATCGATGCGCGCGTCTGGCGCGACGTGAAGGTCCGCCTTTTTCCCCAATGACGATGGTCCAATAGATAGACTGCCCACACCGGGCTGAATGACAAGCGTGTGGCTGCGAGGTCCTGTCAGATCGATGGGATAACGACCAGCTTCTCTAACGGAACCAGCAGAAGGACGAGCCTGGTTATCTTGTGACATTTCTGTCCTCCCCCTATCAGGTCATTTTGTTAAATGCATGAAGCTATATCAAATGCTCCATTTTTGAAAACCCAGCTTGAATAAGGATTCTTGTATTTCTTGATCTAGTTTGCTTTTGGAGGTGGCGAATTCAAATTCGGTTAATGCACTTGGAAGCTTTTGATGGATAAAGGAATCAAAATCGATGGCTGTTTTAAAAATGCGGAGCTTACGCAGCGCAGGCAACTGCTCCATGTTCAACAAACGAGTCAAGCCTTTACAATTAAAAATAGATAGCTCCTCCAGCGCGTTCATCTCCCGGTCAAATCCGATTTCTTGCAGTTGAATTTGATCCTCGATCGCGAGCCTCGTTAGCGCTTTAAATGCTGTAATATTGCTCAGGTCATGGAAACCACGGACCCTAACGATCTCCAGGTCGTCGATTTCATTCTCTTCGATTTCCTGAATATGTTCTCGGCCTCCAAGAAGAATGCGAAGGTGCTTCAATTTGTTCAATTGGTTAACAAAATGCAAGGGTAATTTGCTAATCGAATGCAGCGCGAGGTAATTCAAGTCTTGCAGATGGCCTACCGCATCCAGGTTTTTCACCTTACCCCCAACATGTAATTGTTCTAGATGAGAGAACTCTTTAACATATAGCAAGTTGAGGAGCTTTTTTTCCGAAATAATCGATAAATTTCTTAGAGATCGCAGAGAGTCTATTCCCAATATATCCGAATTCTCCAGCTCATATATGCCCAGGTGCAAACTGTGCAAGTGTTCGAGCATAGCCAATGTATCGGTGTTATGTGCCTGGGTGAGACTATTGAGATGCAGCATTTTGACATGGGGAATCCGCAAAAGCGTGCGACCATCAAAGGAGAGAGAATAATGCCCGTAGAAACGTACTCCGAAATTTTCATCCAAGCGCGCGCAAAGCTCATCGACTTCCTCCAAGATAGAGCCATAAAAATCCGGGTGGGAGAACTGGACAATTACTTGGTTACCGTCGTGCAAATCCTGCTTGATCTGTACCGGGTCAAGCGCAACAGGATTATTGATCAGAATCTTTCTTTTCCATTGCTTGCGCATTCGCAAACCTCCTATTTGCCCGAAAGCTAAAATCAAAAACGCCCTGCTTGTTATTCGTGACAAGCTTACATGGCTTAAATGCGAATGCCCCTATTCCGCCGCTTCCGCCAGCCATGCTTGCATAGCCGGAGACTCTGCTCGGTTCAAACGCAGGGCGATTTCGGTATTCATCTCATCCGGCGGCATGACTTCGACAAGGACGCATACAGACGTTCGCGGTTGATTCAAGGCAAATAAGCCTCCCTCATCAAGCATGTTCATCGCCAGTTCCATGGCCTTCAGCCTGAACTCAAGCTCGCGATTCCTTTCGTCAGCTTCAAGCTCTGTAAGGGAAGGCAGCTCCTCAAACAATTGTTTAACGTTATCAAAGTTCTCATCCCTGAAGCAACAATAGGGCGAATCGGCATAGGACCACTTGATGAGCTCCGCAATCGTTGATCCTGGCGTATCGCTTTCGTCTCCTTGCCTGGCCGCTTCCCTCTCCAAGGCCTCCCATGACCAGGCAGAGATGCTCGGCGCATGTCCCTCTTCAGTAGTAAATAGCGTGCAGTAATAGTAACTCTCGCCATTTTCAAAAAGAGCGTGAAAAGTCGTCCTGGCCGCACTCGCAATCTCTGCCGCCAGCGCCTCGATTTCTTGCGTCGGATTCATAACCATTGCCCCCTTTCCGTTTTAAATTTCGGATTCAGCACTATGGATCCCCCTCCATATGCATCTACAAATGATAAGGTGGAGCTTTTTCTGCTGCGATGTTGTCCGGATGAGCTTCCGTTGGCTCATAGTCATGCATGCGGAGAAGGATATACTCAAGTTCTTCTAATGGCATTTGCAATTGTCGGCTGACCTCGTAAAGCCCCATATTCTGCGCAAGTAGCGTCCTTGCTCGATTGATCTTTCCATCCAGCCAATTGTTTTCTAACATCCAATTTTTTACCCGGATCGATAATTGATCTTGTGATTCCTTATCTGCGTGCTTTTATATTTTGCAACAGACTCCGACAACAAAATGAATATCATACGGAAACTTCCATGCTTCTGCCAATTCCTCTAACGGCAACAGTTCATCTCTCAATTGACCGACGCACGTTCCATGTGTATCTAATGAGAAATCTAGCTTCATTTATGCCTCCTTGGACAAATTTCAAACAAAATAGTATACGAAAATGGATTGGCCTGGATCCTCTTTAAAATTCATATTTCACAAATCGATTTTTTAACGTTTCTTCGTAAGGGATCCACTCCGAATCGCTCCATAGAGACATTCCTACGAGCTCCGACAGCTTATCTACGGCTTGTTCTGGGCTAGTTATCCTTAAAAGATTGTCAAGATCGTCCTTATTGATATCCAACGCTTCTACCAGGTAATCATCATTAAGACATTCCTCTTTGAGCTCATATTCATCCCTCGTCCACGGTCCGCAAAAGATTCTTTCGGCTTGAATCTCTCCGTCAGCAAAAATCGACAATTCGAATATTTCCTCATTCATATACCCGGCGGTCATTATTGGCTCTCCGATAAGCCCGGACAATGTTTTGCCGATCTTCTTCACCGTACCCCATACCAAATAATCATGGAGCACGCTGATCCATTTCTCGTTGCTTTTACTTACATACATGACAACTTTGCTCTCTTGAGCCTCATGTCTACCTAATACTTTCGCATGCCCTTCACTTAGCTCTCTTAGTGCATCGATAGTCTTCTCCAGGTTTTTCGACTTCATATGTAAATTTGCGAATGATCTTCCCACAAGATAACCTCCTAAAACTAAGGATGCTGTATGCTCACTACCCATCTATTGGCCCTATATACGATATACCTTATTTCCATTATAAAGATCTGTCGTACTGAATCCACCCACTTTTTACCTGAATTCTGGAAATATACGTGATTCATTCTCCAATAATAAAAGAGGGTGTCTCGTCATCTTAGGACTTGAGACACCCTCTTTTGAACTATTTCGCATTCGCTACAACATTATTGCCGTGACATGAGGTATGGGTTTCGCTCTCTCACTTTTCAGTAGCACCGTTGGAGGGAGGTTTGAAAACGAATCCTCTTATACCAGCCCGCCTTCATATCTCTCACCTGAATGTATGCATGATTTGCGAGTCGAACATACCGTATAGTTTTATTCTTTGAAGGTAACGGAATCGTCGCGGAAGATGAGCTGTAATGGTTCAAAAAGGGCATCTCGCCGAGACGCCCTTCCTGGATTGCGCGCTTATTTATACACTGCCCGCCCTCGGACTACAACGCTTGGATGATTCTCACCACGAACAGCACGGTCTCGCACGAGCCCGTGCTGTTGCCGATGACAATCAGTCCGATGCCGTACCGGCCGGTCAGCCGCAAGGAAAAAGCAGCATTCGGGCACGAATAAAGCTTCCACCCTGTTAAATATATTTCGACTTTATCCAGAAGTACATCCCCATTCCGGCAATGGTGAACATTCCTCCAATGAATTGAGATAAAGAGATTGATTCTCCCAAGATGATATACGCAAGAATGATGGCAAGAACAGGCTCCCCGATGACACCGACAGAAACAGTAGTCGCCCCGATAGATTTGAGCAACATGTTAAAAATAAAATGCCCAAATATTGTTGGAATCACAGCAAGTAGTAAGAAATAGGACCAATCCTTAAGATCATAATCTGTCAGAGAGAAATGATGGATTAAACTGTATACTAGCATGACGCTCCCACCGAGAAAGAAAACCATAACACTGTATAAATTAGCTGATATTTTATGGCTCACTTTTTGTCCGGCCAGCATATATGCGGATATTGCGATGGTTCCTAATAATGACAGCATATCACCGATTAACGCCTCTTTCGAAATTCCAATGTCTCCCCAAGCTATAATAAGTGAACCAACCACGGCTGCTATCATACAAAGAATCATGAGTATGGTAACCCGTTCTTTAAACAGAAAGTATGAGCCGATCATGACGAATAAAGGCTGCAAGGTCAAGATAACCATAGAACTGGCTACCGATGTATACGATAACGATTCCATCCAAAATAAAAAATGCAACCCCAGAAAAATCCCGGCTATAAAGATGATGCCCCACTCTTTTTTAGTCATTTTCAATGATTTGAGGGTTTTCCAAGACACAAAAGGCAGCATAATTAGCACGGTTATATATAACCTATACATCCCTGCAACAGAAGGAGGAGTATCTGAAGATTTTATCATGATGGAAGAGACGGCAACGGCGAGAATACTGATTGAAAGTAACATATACGGATGAATCGTCAGGAACGGTTTAATTAATTTCATGAATCGAATACTCCTTATTTATTTTGTCATCTCTCAGTGAAACTTGTATCTTCGGAACCACTAACAGTATATAATAATATCATCAAGTTTCATGAAAATGTGCAATAATATCCTTCATTTTTATAGAAATATCGTCATATAAAGGAATGAACCTTATATTGGAAAATACATTGCATGAGAAAAACCGTTATCCTGATATGTCATTTCCATACGCTATGTACACCATTACTCCTCTCGGCGTTACTCCAACGGGGAGAGGATTCAACGAATTACATTGGCATGAAGAACTTCAATTCACTTTGGTTACTGAAGGAAAAATCGTCATGCAAGTAAATGGTATGGATTATGAATTAGAATCGGGACAAGCCATATTTATGAACAAGGGAGTATTGCATATTACTTCAAAAGTTAAGCCTAACAGTCAATATGTCAGCTTCAATTTTCCCGAAAAAGCAATAGGTTTTTATTCGGATAGCAATATGGAAAAAAATTATGTATTTCCCTTTACCCATTCATTATTTTTGTCTCTAGTAATTAGAGAGGAGGTAGAATGGCAACGTCAAATATTAGAAATTCTTTGGGAGTTGAAAAAGAAATTTGAAATGAAATCATACTGGGGATGGGAATATGAGGTCTCCATTAAAACGGCACAGTTGTGGTTTACGATGATATCCAATATTACTCTTTCTTCGGAGGAATCACCTAAATACTTGAAACAACAGCAAGAGAGAATTCAATTGATGCTAAGTTATATCCATCAGAACTACGCAAATATCCTATCTCTACAAGAAATTGCAGAAGTCGCACATCTGAGTATCTCTGAGTGTGGTCGGAGCTTTAAGAAAACACTTCATACGACTCCTTATGACTATTTGATTAAATATCGAATTAAAAAAAGCACTGAATTGTTAAGGGATACAGAACATACAATATCCGAAATAGCCCGCATGGTCGGTTTCAATCATGTCAATCATTTCATTCAGTCCTTTAAAAAACATCATCAACAAACTCCCAAGGAATATCGCAGATTGCCCACTACTCCTTAACCGTTCGATAAGTCCAACCCAAACAGCCCCTCCACCGCCCGAAGGCGATAGAGAGGCTGTTTAATTTGGCATGCATCAGCGTTAAGCTTGTTGCTCCGCCGGCTGCAGCACTTCGTAGAAATCCGGGGAGCCGCTCAGCAGCCAATTCCGGTGCAGCACCGCCTGCTCATGCTGTTCAGGCTCGCTCAGCGGCCAGCCCATGCCGACGCCGATCGCATAATCCTTGGCCAGCATCAGGAAGCCTGCGGCCCAGTCTCTCGTGCCTTTGACCGTAGGAACCAGCGGATAATATTTATCGTACGCCGCACGAATCAGCGTATGGATGACTTCCTGCAGCAGCGATGGCATCTCGCCCTGCTTGACCTTCTCCGCGATATCCTCAGGGAATTCAGGCTCGTCATTGGACGCCCAGGCTTCATACTCCTCAGCCGTCAGATGACCCTGCTCCTTGGCTACCCAGAGCAGCATCCGGTTCAGCGCCGGCTTGAATACGGCCGGTACGGATACCGTCAGCTCCGGCTGCGGGTTGTCCAGATCGATGACGAACGACTCGCCGAAGTTGTTGAACTTGGCATTGCCGCGAATTCCCAGCCAGCGTAGCGCGAGCAGAGCATGAGTCCGCACCTTGCTGTCCAGCTCCTCGTTGCGGCATACCCGGCGAAGCAGCTTCTCGCTGCGGAGATCCGGCAGCATACAAAGCAAGCGAACACAAGACAGCGCATGATCCGGGTCTGTGATCCATTCCTGGGCGTTCTCATAGATGGTATCGACAGAGCCCGCTTCATGAATCCAATCCAGCTCGATACGGCGTCCCGCATATTCCTGCAGCGAGGCCATGCCGCGCTCGGCCAGCAGCTCTTCCCCATGCTCGGCTACCAGCGCCTCATAGGCTTTGCTCAGATCGGCATGAAGCTCCCTCAGCATCTCCTGATGGGAACCGACGTCCTTCAACTGGGAAACCGCATGCACCCATTCGCCCAACGCCCTCGGATTATGCTGCCACATCATCATGGCGAAAGTAATCAAGTCGGAATCGTAGCTCAGCTCCGGCTGCAAGGCAAATCGGGCCAGCATCGTCTGCACGTCGTACTCCTTGCGCATGAAGGTCAGCGCCAGGATCAATCCGTTCCAGGCATTCTCATTGCTCTTATTCTCCAAAATCGCGCGGTACAGGCAAAAAGCCGCGATGCCATATGATTCCGCTTGCAAATAGTGGCGACCCATAGCGCCGTAATCCGCTGTTTGATTCATGAACGGTTCAACCCCCAAGGTGGACAAGGATATAAAAGATATGGACAAGACATAGCCTAGTATACCTTATTCGGCTGGACTTGAAAAATATAGTTTTCGCTGCGCGGCTGGTACGGCTTCCTGCTACCCGGTTTTCTGGATCTACAGCCATTGTGCCACCGTGCTAACCCAGTAAGCCGCGGGAATAAAGATGACCTGAGCCAGCAGCGTACCGGCAAGCCTGGAAATCATCAGCATACCGAAAATTCTGCCCAGCTTCCCCCGTTCCTCCGGTCTTGCGATAGCCTTATCCGTGATCAGGGCGAGCCTCGGATCCACGAAGATGGTCAGCAGAATCGTCGCCACGCCATTGATCAGTCCCGAAGATTGGGAAGCCGTCAGGCTAACCGCCGGTACGAGATATGCCGCATATAGCGCCGACAGCACGCCGACTGTATAGACGGACGTCACGACCATGTTGATCAGCAGCAGTCGCTTGGGAATGCCGTAGTAACGCAGACTATGCAGCATAGCCAGCCTGGGCTTGCGGACATGATGCGCCGCATGCTTCAGCTTGTCCACCGTCACGCTCGTGATGAGCCGCGGGATCGAGCCCTCGATTTCCAGATGGACGATCACCCGGGCGAAGAGAAAGACGAACGTGGGGAACAGCAGAATCGCAAGCAGCGTCCCGACGGACGAGGCGCCCAGAATATAGCGGAAATACAGGTCCAGTGGGAAGGCGGCGTCCTGCTTGGCCTGGTCGATCAAATTGGCCGTCAACGGAGCCTGGATCATATTCGCCGTGCGGGACACCAGCACGACGATGCCGGTCAGTGACAAAGCCACCGCCAGCTTGCCTGCCCGGACCCCTGCCAGACGAATGGCATAGGACAACGTCTCCGCCGTATGAATCGCCAAGGTCAACAGGCACACCATAAGCAGTGTATCGAGCACAACACGTCCCTCCAAGCTTCAAGCTTTCGTGGGCTTGGGATCGGCAGGATAGCTGCGGTATCCGCTCCATCCTAAGGTCCGGCAGCACCTGTGACCTGCCTTCATTACGTGCTAATCCCGCCTCTACAGCCACTATACTCCAAGTTGGATCAAATTGTAAATCGCTTCTCCTCAAGTTTCTCAGAATCCCAAACCGTACTCAAGCAGCGATTTGGAATCCGTCCACACCTCGGTCTGGGTCGAATGCAGAACCACGGAAATAATCTCTTCCCTCCCTTGTCTGGCGGATGCGACCAGACAATATCCCGCTTGATCGGTAAACCCTGTTTTGATGCCGTTGACCCCTTGCATATAAAAGCCGCTATCCGCCTGCAGCAGCAGATTGCGGTTGGCGTACCGGAATGTCTGTCCGCCCCCGCCCGCCGCCGTCAT
This sequence comes from Paenibacillus filicis, assembly GCF_038070315.1. NCBI lineage: Bacteria > Bacillati > Bacillota > Bacilli > Caryophanales > Paenibacillaceae > Paenibacillus > Paenibacillus filicis. Next base: position 54,804 of record NZ_JBBPCC010000013.1, read on the forward strand.
GACGGTCTTGCCGGAAGCACCGACAGTGGCCTTATACTCGTTCACCGCTACGATCTGCCGAAATTCGTCCATTTCCATCGCCTTCCGGGCGATGATGGCCAAGTCCCGGGCTGTGGAATAATGCTGGGGATCATGCAGGCCATTCGGATTGACGAAATGCGAATGCTTGGCCCCAAGCTTCGCGGCCTTGCTATTCATCAATCCCGCGAAGCAGTCCAGCGCCTGGGCGGAAGTCTGCTTGCTGCCGCAGGCTTTACGGCCCACAAACACGGCTATCGTGCGCGCAGCATCATTGCCGGAAGGCAGCAGCATAGCCGCCAGCAGGTCCCGCATCGTCAGCCGCTGGCCTGCCCGCAAGCCTGCGCTAGCTTCGTCCGGTTCGCGCAGATTCACCTCATCGCCGACCACGACCGGCTCATCTGGCTTGGCCTGCTCCAGGGCGATCAGCGCCGTCAGTATCTTGGTCGTACTTGCCGGATACATACGTTCGTTTTCATGCTTGGCATACAGCGTTTCACCTGTACCTGCGTTGATGACCAGCCCGGCCTGTCCTTTGATCTGAGGACCGGAAAGCGGATTAGCTGTCTGGCGAGCTGCCTCCCAAACCGATACGGCATATGGCCTGATCTGGTCTGCATGCTGCCAGCATACAGCCAGAACGATTCCGAATAAGGCCAGCACGGCCACATGGACTCTCTTGAGCGACATCTGTCCTCATCCCTTCCTTCTTGGGTTTTGCATACTTCCTCCAGTATGACGGCCAAATCTGTATAATCCGCTAAGAAATAATTACGAATTTCTAACAGAGCCACTCTAGAGCGACAAAAAAAGCAGACGCAACTTGCGCCTGCTTTCTCCTATGCCTTCCTGCTTTCTCCTATGCCTTCCTGCTTCCTCCTGCTTTGGACCGGACAGACCCTTCGAGCCGGCCATCCCTGCTTATACTGAGATGAGCTCGTAACGTCCATCCTCCAGGCGGAGCTGTCCGGACTTTCCACCCTCGACGGTCACCCTCGTTCTGGCTATTACGGGAATTGACCCATCTGGAAACCAAGAACGCGTATGTTTCACGACAATAAATAACCCCTCTGCGTCGCCGATCGGGGCAAATTGCTGCCCGTCCCCGCCCCAGCGCTGAAAACCAAATGCCTCCTGAATGTCCGCAGCGGCACCCGGCACCTCACGGACGGGGAGCCCAATTTCACTGATACGAAGCAAATGCCCGGTATCAAAGGGCTCTTCCGTTGCCGTATCCAAGGAATGGTGAGCGATAAATTCGATCAGATTCCCATCCGGATCGTGGAAGTATACAGCCGTAGCATCCCAGGCTGGGAAAGAAAACTCATCTTGGCCTTCTGGATTGGAAAATAAGGTGATCCCTCTCCCGACTGCCCACCGCTTGGCCTCAGACAATTGATTGGTCGGGATCGTAAAAGCGATATGGTAGAACGGAGCTGCCGACGCTTCTATCTCATGAAAGGAGAGAATCGTTTCCCCCGCACGCAGCGAAAGCTGCCCGTGGCCCCGTTCCGCCACCTCTAACCCCAGCCGATTGACGTAAAAAGCTTGAATGGCATCCAACTGGTTCGTGCCGAGCACAATCTCCTTGATTTTCATTGAGGATCATCCTTTCCGTTGGTTATCTGAGCGAATCCACTTTCCAAGCTCAATCCATAGGCTTTAAGGAAGCTTAACCGCCTGAATGTATACCGATTCGCCGGCAAAGCTCACAAGCGAGCCTGATTCATCGGTCTCTATAGAGAAAAAGCGATACACGTCCGGTGACGTCTGCAGCAGCTTCGTCTCCAGCAGAGCGGTGTCCTCTGGGGAAACTCCGCCACGCTGGCACCAGCTTTGGAACTGAAACGCTTTGCGGAACCGTTTCACGAGCTCGATCCTCAAGCCGGAGAGTTCAAGCACTCGGATCCATTCGGATTTTTTCCAGGCGCGGACATGACTCGGATCTCTTAGCTTTTCCACGTCGTTATAAAAGATATCCAGCTCATCCGCTTCAGGCGCAACATTATCGATCAGCAGCAGCTTGCCTCCCGGCTTCAGGACACGGAAGGCTTCGGAGACAAACTTGGGAACATCGGGAAAGTGATGCGCCGCAATCCGGCAGGTCACCCGGTCGAAGGTCTCGTCCGCGAATGGGAGCTGCTCGGCATCTCCTTCGGTGAAGACGACATTATCATGGCCATTGCCCCGTATAAAGTTCTCCGCGGCTTGAAGCATATCTCGAGTCAAATCATAAGCTGTCACCTGGGCAGCAAGAGGAGCCAGCGCATTGGCTACATGCCCGCCGCCCGTCGCGATGTCCAGAACCGTCATGCTTCCTTCTACCTCTGATGAAGCAACCAGAAATGCCAAATCATCACCCTTTGCATGCCAGGCATTTTTCACGTAATTCTCAGGATTTTTGGAAAATTGCTTCTGTACGGATTCCTTGATGAATTCATTCATGGTATGTCTCCTCCTAGTCTTATACACCATTTTTGTTTCATTATATGAAACTTAATATCATTTAGTGAAACTATAATCAATGTATCACAGTTTTTCCCTGCTGTAAACAGAATAACCCCTACATGGTTTGGCCATACTTCGCCAACCGTGCATAGGCGCAAAAAAGCGGCCCCTTACGAAAAGGAACCGCTCTGGGCTGATGCTTGATGTTCAGTACCGTCTCTCCGTACCGGCTCCGCCAAAGGCAGCCGAATCACGAACTGTGTCTGATGGCTATCGCTCTCGGCATGAATAGTACCGCCATGCAGCTCCATGATCTGCTTGGCGATCGCCAGACCTAATCCCGATCCCCCCGTATGCAGCGAACGCGAGCGCTCCACCCGGTAAAACCGGTCAAATATCAGCGGAAGATCCGCCTGCGGGATCGGCTCCCCATAATTGGCCACCACGATCTCAGCCCAGCCGCGCTCCACGCTGCAGGCGACGTCGACATAGCGTCCGCTGCTTCCGTACTTGATCCCGTTCATAATGACATTGTCGAACACACGGCGCAGCTTGTCCGAATCGGCATTCACCGGGAGACGGACATCCCGGGCGAATAGTCTCAATTCCACATTCGCTTCTCGCAGAGGTAGGGTGAATTGAGGCATCATCTGGCGCAGCAGCTCGGCCGCATCAATCTTCACGGGATGGATGCGCAGCTCCTGATTACGGAGCCTCGTGTACTCGAATAAGTCCTCGACCAGCCGGTGCAGCCGCATGGCCTCTTCATAGGCTGCACTCGTATAGTATCGCAGCTCCACTTCATCCCGGTAACGGTCCTGCTCGATCAGACTCAAGTACCCGAGCACGGAGGTGAGCGGTGTGCGCAGATCATGCGAGACATTGGTGATCAGCTCATTCTTCGTCAGCTCAGCCTGCTTCTCCTCGCGGGCCAGCGTTTCCATACGTTCGATCACCCTGTTGACGGCATCCGCGAGTTGGCCGAGCGAACCGACCGCGTGTACCGGGAGACGGCGGCGCGGCATGCCGGAAGCCATCTCGCCGGCCCCAGCAATAATATGGGCCAAATATTGCTGATGACGGACCTGTTGGGCTCTGTGATTGAAATACACGAAGGATAACAGCAGCAGCACTGCGCCGACCAGCCAATATACATCGGGATACCCGATATACCGGCTCACCCAGCGAATCAGGTTGTTCAGGTCTATGGACGACAATTCAGACATCCACAAAAATTTCGCCAGCACATAGATGGCCAACAGCCCCATTGCTGCTGTAATCAAGCTATAAACGATCGTTTGGGGCCAGCGGTTAGGCAAGTTCAATTTTATAGCCGACCCCCCATACCGTCTGGATCAGCTTTTCGCCGTCCATCTCCTTCTCGAGCTTATCCCGCAGTCGGCTCATATGCACCGTGACCGAATTGCTGGATTCCATATACTTTTCCTTCCAGATCTTCTCGAAAATATCCTCGGAGCTGAACACACGGCCCGGATGGGATGCCAGCAGCTTCAGAATTCCGAATTCGATCGGCGTCAGCTTAACCGGACGGCCGTCCACCGTCACCGAATAGTTGGCCGTGTCGATCCGCAGACTTTCGATGACGATCGTCTCTCCCTGCTCCTGCAGGCGTTCCTTGGCGGCAAAGCTTAGACGCCGAAACAGCGACTTTACCCGCGCCAACAGCTCCAACGGATTAAACGGCTTAACCATATAGTCGTCCGCACCTGTCATCAAGCCTGATATTTTGTCCAGATCCCCGTCCTTGGCGCTCAGCATCAGAATCGGAACCGTGCGCGTCTCCCGGATACGTATACAGGTCTGGATGCCGTCCAGCCTGGGCATCATCACATCGAGGACAACGAGATCGATCGTTTCCTCGTCCATGACCTGAAGCGCCTCGATACCGTCGGCAGCCACATAGACGCCATAGCCTTCATTTCGCAAATAAATGCCGACCAGCTCCGCAATTTTCGGGTCGTCGTCGGCAATCAGCACATTGCGCTGCATCTTCATCATCCCTTATCCTTGCTTAATCCTCATGATTCATCATACCCGACAACCTTTGCTTCTTTCTCTCAAAAAGCTTACGAAATCGTTACAATTTCGCGCTGCCGGACCCGTTACCGTCGTCTATGCCGCTGTGCACCGGCTCCCATTCATAGGTCTGTCCTACCTGCTCCTCGCTCCATGCCCAGAACCGGCGTGCCAGTTCCTCGTCGCGGGATAACTCCGTATTGGACGCGATCCGGCGCTTGTAATAATATTCCCCGCTTGCCTGGGCAACCTCGTCGCTCGAAGCCAGGTATACGATTGTGTCGGCCCCTTGCTCCGCCGTTAGAAAAAACGGCTTGACCATCTTGATCAGATTCCGCCCGAAACCAGTACCCCGGTCGACTCCGATATTGGTAGCGACAGCGCCGGGATGCAGGCAATTGACCGTGACCCGCGTACCGGACAGGCGCCGGGCCAGCTCCCGGGTGAACAGTACATTCGCCAGCTTGGACTGGGCATAACCCTTCCAGAAGCCGTACGAACGGCTCATATGCGGGTCATCCAGGTTAATGCGCCCCGCCTTGGACGCGCCGGAGGAAACGTTCACGACTCTGCCCTGAGGCGCGTTCAGCAGCAGAGGAAGCAGCAAGAGCGTCAGCAGGAAATGGCCAAGATGGTTGACCCCTATCATGGACTCGAAGCCATCTTTGGTCAAGACGCGCTTTACTGCAAACACTCCGGCGTTATTAATCAGCACATCCAGCCGCTTATACTTCGCATGGAACTCCGCCGCGAAGCTGCGGATGCTTGAGAGTGACCCAAGATCGCAGAGCATCAGCTCCAGACGGTCGCTGCCGCTGGCGGCTTGAGCTTCCTGCAGCGCCTGCCTGCCCCGCTCCTCGCTCCGGCATGCCATAACAACCGTCGCACCCTGCTTCGCCAGCTCTACCGTGGTCGCCAGCCCCATCCCCGAGTTCGCACCCGTAATAATCACGATCCGATCGTTCATCTTCCCGTCAGCCATTCCGCATCGCTCCTTTTTTTCCTTATTATACCTCATATCGGGTAAAAAAAAGACGCCCTGCGGTCATTCGCAGGGACGTATTTCGAGTGTTGGGAACATCTAGGCCTAAGGCCTAAGGGAGATCGATGATGGCCCGGTACAGCTCCTGATTCCACTCCACCTTCCCATGCAGCGCTTCCGAGACGAACCGCAGCGGGACATACATTCGGCTGTCCTCCAGAATCGACAGCGGTACCGGCAGAGCCACTTGCTTATCATTGACCCGGGCCTCCGTCTGCCCGTCCCGCAGCTTCAGCATCATGCCCCCATAAGCGATAGTAGCCTCCCGAGCTCCCGCATCCCACTGAAAATCCGCCTTCAGCGCTGTGATGAACGGCCGGATCGGCACCAGGGTCGTTTCTTGGACGATGCGGCCCTTGAAGTCTGTCAGCAGCTTGCCCTGCAGCTCGATCTGCACCTTGGGCGAGGCCGTCCGGCGGACGATCAGCGCATTGCTCAGGCTGCGGCCCGGCGCCGTCAGCATCTTCCCATCCGCATACAGGCCGGAGCTGGCTCCTCCGTCCAGATTCATCGCTTTCGTAAGTCCGAGCTGCACGGCCACTCCGGCGAGCTCCCGGATCGTCGCAGTCGATACCGTGCCGAACACCAGGCGCCCCTCTCCGTCAACCCCGACAAAGCTGCGCACAGCCGCACTCTGCGTGATGCGCGGGTCGTCGAAGCCGTCCCGGTCAAAATCCACATCTACCGCCCCGTCGGTCACGAGTCTCGGGCCCGCGCCCAGCGCTGCCAGCCAGCCATCGGATTGTACGTCTTCGCCTTCTCCAGATGTCTGCTGTTCCACGATGACCGAATCGCCTACATGGAGACGGGGCAGCACATGCGTCCGGTTGTTGGCGCTGTCGCCCAGGAACAGCACGTTGCCGCCTGCAGGGACAGGTACGGCATCTGGGGTAATGCGCGTAATCCGGCCCGCTTCCACGACAATCTTCGTCCCGCGGTCGAAGCCGATCCAGCCGCCGAAATCATCCGTAAACCAGATCGTCTGATCATGATTATCTTCCCCGTAATACTTATTGACCCCCCAAGGACGCACGGTATACGTATCCTTGTCATGTGCGACCTTCAGGGCCACACCAAGAGACAGCTTGCGGATATCCGGCACCTTGTCAGGGCCAATCACCAGCATCTGATTGTCACCGGAATGGATCAGCTCTCCGTCTGCCAGCAAAGCACCATTCGGGTATCGGATGTAGTTATTTTTCTCATAGGCATTGAAGAAGGTTCCATTCACGGCAGCCAAAGCCTGCTCGCGCTGCACGATGGACGACAGCGGCTCGTCATGACCGATGCCGCCTTCAGCCAACACCGGAACGACCTCCAGTGACGGGTCCTTGACATCGACCGTCACGGTCTGAACCGTGAACGACTTGCCGCCGACGCTCACCTTGACGGGTGTACTGGTAACCGAAGGGGCCGCCTTCGCGCTGGGAGCTATAACCACCGAAGCCAAAGCCAGGAAAGCGATCACTAGTAGCGTACGAGTCTTGCGCAGCCTATATCTCATGTTGTTTACCACTCCTTATCCCCAGGCTGGATCAGACCATCCCGATCTGCATGCTGTACAGCTTGTCCTCGATCTCCCGGACAAGCCGACTGGCATCATCGGGTCGATTCACTACATCCGTCCGGTCCATGTCGACGATGAGCATCTCCGACGTATTGTAATGCTTCATCACCCACTCGTCATAGCCCTTCCACAGCAGCCGGTAATAATCGACCAGCGATTGGTCCTGCTCGAAGCTGCGGCCCCGGAGCCCTATTCGATGAATCACCGTTTCAAACGACGCCTTCAAGTAAACCATCAAATCCGGCGATTGTCTGGGCATACCGGCAAGCTCCTCCATCATCCGGTCCGCCAGCGCCTCGTACTCGGTGAACTCCTGATCGTTGATGCGGCCGAGCTGCACATTGACCTTGGCAAAATACCAGTCCTCATAGATGCTGCGGTCCAGCACGTTGAGCGGATGCGCCTTCGCCTTGCGTATGGCCTGAAACCTCGTCTTCAGAAAGTGCATCTGCAGCAAAAACGGATAGCGGTTCTTCTCAATCTCTTCCGGCGTTGCCGTATAGAATAAAGGCAGTATCGGATTATCGTCGACACTCTCCAAAAAAACATCCGATTTCAGTGCTTCTCCGAGCAGAGTGGCAACTGATGTCTTGCCAAGTCCAATCATTCCTCCAACTACAATCACAAGCGCTATCCCCTTTCTGTTCCAACCCGACTTCCTGCCGTTCTCAGCAAGAAGCCTATCTATTATAGCAGGGAATGCGGCTGGAAGGGAGGCTATTTGAGAGAAAGAAGAAAATCCATTATCCGGTGCCGGCCTCCCGGCGTCCAGCTCATGACAAACCAGTTGGGGATAAGCTTCACTTGATTCATGGCTACAGCGGGTGTGTCCGCCCAGGCGGTCGTCCTTGTCATCCGCTCGAACAACGCCCCGCTTCCGGCGCGTACATGATGCTGTTGAAGGAATACATGCTCCGTATCCAGAGTCGGCAGCGACTCCGGCGCCAGCTCCCATCTCCACTGGTCGGAGGGGACCTGCCCTCCCGGAGTCAGCTCCAGCTCTTCATACAGAAGCTCATTCAGCGGATGATTCACCTTCCCCTGAATGCCGACGGCCCGGTGGCTCACCTGCATGACCGTCACCCGCTCTGTGCCCAGCATGGACCGCAGCTGCTCCCTGACATCGGCGATCCTCAGCTCCAGGCGCGCCATCGCCTCCTCCGCTTCCCGTCTCCGGTCCACCAGCTCTGCGATTTTCATAAAGTTGGTCCGCCAATCCCAGAGCTGAAAATCCACGGTTACTTGAGGCGCCACAGTCCGGAGCCGCTCCTGAAATTCCGTGTGATAATGATCCCCGACAATGAGATCCGGACGGCTCTCCATCAGACTGCTTAACCGCTGCTGCTGCAGAATTTCGTACTCCCCTTCATCCATCCCTGGATACAGAAATAAATCCGCCGTATACACCGGTTCTACACCGACCGACTGTAAGTAATCCTCAAAGCCGAGGGATGAGACGACAGCCACCCTGAGCCTATCCCGCTTCATATAAAGGGTCGGAGCTACCCCTACCTTCCGTTGAAACAACCGGCTGAAATAAAACTCGCTCTGGAAGCCGACAGCCGCCGATACTTCCTTGACCCGGCTGTCCTCCTGACGGAGCAGCTGCTTGGCCTTGTCGATGCGTAACTGATTGACGTATTCGATAGGCAGCAGCCCTGTTGCCTTGCGAAACAGCCGGGAGTAAGCGGGAGGAGTCATCCCGGCTATCCGAGCCAGCGGCTCCACTTGAATCTTGCTGTCATAATGGCTCTCCATAAAGGCAATGGTTCTGTCGATACGCGGGTCACCCCGGTCGGGGATCTCAGCAGCGTCTTCCGTCAAGCCGCTGATCAGCGTTTCCAGCTGCTGACGCAGCGTGAAAGCGCCCTGCCGTCCGAGCTTCCTGCTGTCCTGCTCCAGCCGCATGATCCGGCTTAGCACTTGTTGAGGATGCCTGAGGGGGACTGGCCCCGCAGCAAGCTTCGCCCCCAGATTGGCCGCTGCCTGGACAACAAAGCCTCCCTTCTCCCGGACCAGCACCACAGGCTTGAACAACACCGCCGTATATTCGATCGGCCCGCACTTGGCAGGCGCTTCGATCCTCATGCCCGGTACAAGCATATACAGCTCCAGCGGGCGTATGCGGCGCACCTCTCCATCGAGAAGCAGCACCATCTCGCCCTTGGTGATGAGACAAAGCATATACACCGGGACACGATAAGTCCGCGCCTCCGGTGTATCCGCGAATGTCCGCCTGCGAACGGACGAAAATAAATAAACGATATTCGGTTCCTTGCCATGCGAAGCCATTGCTGCCGCCACCTGCCTTCCCTGATCCGCCTGCTCCTTATTATAGAGGCTTGCGGCGCAGCAGCAAATAGATCATGAACGGAGCTCCGATCAAGGCGGTAATCAGTCCGACGGGAATTTCATACGGAGCAAACGCAGTTCTGCCGAGCAAGTCCGATAATAGAAGCAGTGCGCCGCCCATCAAGCCTGCAGCGGGCAGCAGTCTGAAGCTGCGGTTGCCGACCAGACGCCGGGCCAGATGCGGGGCCATCAGCCCGATGAACGACACCGTACCGGCTACAGATACAGCAGCCCCGGCCAAGCCTACGCTGATCAGAATTAGCAGGCCTCGCGACCGCTCCAGTGGCACTCCTAGCCCGATGGCCCCAGCATCCCCCAGTTGGAAGGCATCGAGCGAGGACGCCATCCGCAGTGCAAGCGGAAATAGCACCACGATCCAGGGAAGCAGTGGCAATACCTGGTCCCAGGAGCGTCCGTACAAGCTCCCGGCCATCCAGGTGGAAGCCTGCGTGACGCGAAAGATGCCGCCGATCGTCATCAGATAAGTGATGGCAGCCCCTGCCATAGCCGATATCCCGATCCCGACCAGCAGCATACGGGCCGGTGAGCTTCCTCTGCGCCATGACAGCGTGTAGATCAGCGAGGCCGCAAGCAGTGCCCCGGCAAAAGCTGCAAACGGCAGGGCCGCCGCCGGCAAGGACGGAACGAGCACGATGACAGCGACTGCAGCGGCTGCCGCTCCGGCATTAAGCCCCATGACGCCAGGCGAAGCCAGCGGATTTCCCGTGATCGCTTGAAGAATAACCCCTGATAGCGCTAACGCGCAGCCGGTCAGCAATGCACCTATTGCTCTAGGCAATCTCAAATTCATAACCGTAAACCGGTATTCCCCGCTGCTCATGCCGAGCAAGGTTGCAACCGTATCTGGCATAGGAATATTCCGTTCACCCAGCATGAGGTTCAATACCAGCAGAGCTGCATTGGCGGCTCCAAGCATCACCAGCCAGATCAGCCAGCGCTTGCGATTCCTACCGGGCTTCATAGGGCATTCCCCCTCCTCTGCGCCAGGTAGATCAGGAACGGCGCTCCTGCAAAGGCAGTGACTACGCCCACAGGAATCTCCTGGGAAGGAAGCACGAACCTTGCCCCGATATCGGCTACGATCAGCAGGAGTGCGCCGAGAAGCGCCGAATACGGCAAAATCCAGCGGTAATCCGTGCCAACCATAAACCTTGCGAGATGGGGAACAGCCAAACCAATAAACCCGATCGGCCCAGCCAGCGCCACCGCACTGCCGGCCAGCACTAGAATAATTCCAATCAGCACAGCCTTCGTCAGCAGAAGCCGCTGGCCCAGGCTCTGCGCAATATCATCGCCCAGACTGATCAGACTGATCTGCCTGCCCATCAGCAAGGCGATCCCCATCCCTGCCAGCATATAAGGCAGCACGATGCCGAGCATGTTCAGATCGCGTCCTGTCAGTGAGCCTGCCAGCCAGAACCTCATCGTATCCAGAGATTGCTGGTGCAAAATCAATACGCCCTGAGTCACAGAGGCCAGCAGCAGGTTGATCGTCGCTCCGACAAGCACCAGTTTCACGGATGTCAGCTTCTCCCGTCCCCAAGAACCGAGCAGGAACACGGCAGCTCCCGCCGCGCCCGCTCCCGCTAGTGCATACCAGACCAGAACATGGAGCGAGGCATCCGTCACCCAGAACGACGCCAGCACCGTGGCGAGCGCGGCCCCGTAATTCACCCCGAACAGCTCCGGTCCAGCCAGCGCATTGCGCCCGAGCGCCTGCATCACCGCACCGGCCACAGCCAGCGAGCTCCCCACCAGACCTGCGATTAAGGCTCGGGGCAGGCGTATGGAGCGGACGATCACCTGCTCCCGGGACCCGTCAAACGCCATAAATGCTTCCGATACGGGGTGAATCCCCACTCCGGCAAGACCAAATGCCAAACTCGCTATGCATGCAAGGATGACGAGAACCGATAAAAGACTGAGTCCCGCCAGCTTTCCGTATGACATACTTACCTCCCCGGATTTGACCCCAATACGCACAAAGAGAGGGCTGTCTATGAAGACAACCCACCGTTAGGCAAGCTAACTGTCCTTGAACTTTTCTACTTGGCCAAGTATTGATCCAGGTCATCCACGACTTTATGGACAGCCTGAATGCCCAGTCCGCTCATCCAGGTCTCCCAGTTCACCTCTTGAACCTTTTTTTGCTTGACGGCCTTCAGTGGCGCCCATAGCGGAACGCTTTGCAGCCGTTCGTAGCTGCCCTTGTCCCGTGTGAACCAGAAGATGAAGTCGCCATCCGCGTCAGCGAGCTGCTCGTCCGTCAAATCCTTGGAGAAGCCCTTCCCCGATTGCGCTCCCGGCCGCTTGATTCCCGCATCCGCCAGAATCACACCGCTGAAGGCTTCTCCCAAGTAAATCTGAACCTTGTCCTTACGAAGCCGCAGAACCGACACCTCCGGGCTTTTCGCCTGACCCGCGAGCTTTCCTTTCAGCTCCTGAATCCGCTTGTCATAGTCCTCGAGCAGACGCTTGCCATCGGAAGCCTTGCCTACGGCCTCTGCATGAATGTTCAGATTCGCTTTCCAGGTAACACCCAGTGTTTCCACGAATACGGTCGGGGCGATCTGCCCGAGCTGCTTATGAATCTTGTCATGGGTATCCTTATTGCCTATGATCAAGTCCGGTTTCAGACGATCGATGGTTTCCAGATTCGGCTCGTTGACCGATCCGATGTTCTCGATTCCTTCCGTTCCCTTCAGGTAAGCGGGATACGGCTCTCCAGGCCCCAATATCGACGGAGCGCCTACCGGCTTGATCCCCAGCTTAAGCAGGTTGTCCAGCGCCCCAACATCCAATACGACGACCCTAGCCGGATTGACCGGCACCTGCACATCCCCGTATGCATCCTTGACAACCCGAGTCTCACCCTTGGATGCCGTTGCTCCGCACCCTGCCATGAGAAACACAGCAGCCAGCATGACCGCCAACAGTCCCCAGGCATTCCGATAGCCGCTTAACCATCTTGCCAACATGTACTTTGCCCCCTATATGTACTGATAATGATAATTATTCTTAATCAGGATACGGGAGACGGGTTTCTTTGTCCATGCACAAATTCGCCGATCTCATGCCCTTATTCGCAGTACCTGCTTCTTGAAAAGCAACCTACCCCCTGAAACTCGCTCCCCCCGGATTGTTTCTGATGCCTGGCAGCAGTCCATGAGTCTGCGAAGCATAAAAAATCCTCCTGCACATCCAGGAGGATTTAGTCGTTAGCCTTTCGTTATGATAGCTTCCGCCTTAGCCTCCGAGCTTGCGGGCCCACTGCTTCAGGCTGTCCTGCGCATTCACGTAGATGCGCTTGAGCTGCAGCGGATGCTGGCGGGAGGTCGTCAAGCCCTGCTCGATCGTAAAAGCATACTTAAACCCCTCTTCCTTTAAAATGGCAAGCGTATCATTATTAAAATCTCCATACGGATAGCAGAACACCAAGGACTTCACCCCAAGCTCCTCCTCAATAAGCCGGCTGGCTTCCGTGATTTCAAGCCGCTGCTTGGCAGCAGACAGCTTGGATAGCCGGGGATGCGTCATGCCGTGAGGCTGGATGTCCCAGCCGGCTTCCTTCATTTCCTTGGCCTGTTCCCAGGTTAGATAGTCAGGCTGACCGACAGAGCCCGGCGACATGAACAGGGTTGCAGGGAAGTTGTACCGCTGCAGAATAGGCATCGCCAGCTCGTAATTATCCATGTAGCCATCATCGAAGGTCAGAAGCACCGGCTTGTCAGGCTTCTCCAGCTTATGCTCCAACACAAGCATAAAATCGGATAAAGTGAGCGGTGTATACCCCTCCCGGTCCAAGTAATCCATCTGGGCCGCCAACAGCTCGGGATCAAGCACGAGAGTGCTCCCAGGCTTCTTGCCGATGCTATGGTAGTTCAGTACCGGTATGGACACAAGCTTCGCCTTTTTCTCGTAAGCCGCAGCCGATACCGTCTCGGCTGATACAGGCGCTGCGGAGGAATTTGCCGGGGTCTGGAGCTGCTGATCCGAAAGCCTATCCCGGGCTGAAGTCGTCTCTGCTACCGCTGATGCCGATTCAGCCGGTTCTTCTGCCGGACCGGTAGCAGATACAGCTAGATCCGGGGTGAGTTCGGGCTTGAACGCCTCCAGAGGTGAAGCGGATGCTTGTCCCGGGAACCCATTGTTCACCGGACCGCTAGGAACAACAGTCCCCGCTTGCCCCAGATCTTGCGCAGGATTCAGCCAGGAGAGCGGAGTGGAAGGCATGGCCGGCACGAGATGCTCGTTCCGCTCATTCGCCCTGCCGGTGCAGCCCGAGAGCCAGGAGAAGATTGCTAGAGCAGCAAGAATTGTGCAGACTTTCATGAAGGATCGGTTCATCGGCTTGGCCCCTTTCTCTTCCTTATAGGCCTATGTATATCCAATTTTCCAGTATCCATGCATGGAGAGCACTTGATTATTCGGTCAGCGTGCCACTTTCTTCCGAACCCAGTTTAACCTCATTTATTGTTAAGGCTATGAAGGTTATGGATTTACTTCTTTACTTCTTGACCTGCTTGTTTTTCTTGCCGAAGAAGGGCAGCGACAGCGCAAAGGATTTGCAAGGGGGCTTCGTCTGCCCCGTTCGGATAAAATGCAGTGTAGCGTTGATCTCGCCGCCTAGTAAAATGATCATACTGGACAAATACAGCCAGATCAGCAGGACGATAATGCCGCCTAGGCTGCCGTATGTTTTCGTATAGCTGTCGAACTGGTTCACGTAGAAGGAGAACAATAGAGACACGGTAATCCAGCCTATCGTCGTAAAGATAGCTCCTGGAAGAACGCCCTTGAACTTCAATCGTACATTGGGCAAATAAGCGTAGACAAACACAAACAAGATCCAGAGCACCACAAGGGGAACGACGTATTGGAAAATAGCCCAGAGTATCGAGAAATCCGCTTCGATATGGATCGTGCTGTACAGCCAATCGATAATTTTACGCCCGAAGACGAGAGTAACGAAGCTGAGCACGATGGCAACGGCCAAACCTATCGTAGCCAGAATCGAGAGCAGGCGGACGCGCCAGAACGGACGGTTTTCCTCTTGATTATAAGCTTTATTAATACCTTTAATAATTGCATTCACACCATTGGAGGCAGACCATAGCGTAGCAATCAGACCGAATGACAGCAGCGAACCGCTGCGTGTTCCTTCGATCTCCATCAGAACCTCTGCAATCGTCCGGTTGGACATTTCCGGCAGCAGCAACGCCAGCCGTTCAATCGCATCCTCGGCACTGAAATCGGTAAAGCTGAGGATCGCCCCCATCAAAATAAGAAACGGGAAGAAGGACAAAATCAAGTAATACGTCAGCTGCGCCGACAACGCAGGCAAGTCGTCATCTTCGAACCGGCAGAATAGCGTCTGCACAAATTCTATCGCTTTCATGGGCCTTACTCCCCTTTCCGTCTGCATTTCCAGTCTTATACAAGCATAAGCCGTATAAAGGTTTTTATTCAAGAATAACCGATTTCACGGGCGATGACACAAAAAAACCGGCTCATCTAAGAACCGGTTTACAAGAAAAGTCCAACTTTCAGGAGGAAACGCGCAAGATCGAATACGTGTCGTCCGGCGTATCCGTCACGAACGGACTGATCTCCCCCGTGCCGAATAAATGAAGCTCATGCATGGCTCTGGTGCAAGCCGTGTAAAACAGCCTCCGCTCGGATTCGCGCCCATAACTTGCTTGGGATGCGTTATACAGCAGTACCGCGTCGAACTCAACGCCCTTGGCCAAGTAGGCGGGAATGACGACCAGCCCTTGCTCGAAGGTGACGGTCTCCATCCCGATCAGCCGCACCGGAATCCGATCCTTCAAGAATGTGTACACCTCGCGGCTTTCCTCCGCTGTCTTGCAGATTACGGCGACCGTCCGGTTCCCGTCCGCGCTCAGCTCTGCCAGCTTGCGGTATACCAGCTCCCGCATGAGGGCGGTATCTGCCGCCACAGTCATCGTCGGCTTGGCCCCGTCCCGGTTGAACGGCTCGATGGTCGCTCCGTTAGGCATCATGCCGCGGGTGAAATCGACGATTTGCCTGGTAGACCTATAGCTCTTGCTGAACGGCACGGTCCGTGCCTGCCCCTCTCCGAACAGCTGAAGCAGGTCCTGGAAGCCATCGCTTTCGGCAGCCTGGACGTGAATCGCCTGATTCCAGTCTCCAAGCACCGTCCATTTGGCGAAGGGAAACAGCTGATGCAAATACGCAAGCTGGATCGGCGAGTAATCCTGGGCCTCGTCAATAAATACATGCCGCACCTTCAGATTGCGGTGACTGCCCTCTATCCGGTCCTTAAGCAGCACGTACGACGTGGTATCCTCGTTGGGCAGCACACCAGCCGCCAGACGGCGGGCCGTATCCGCGCAGACGGCAGGCCACCGTTCAGGCAGCGATGCGGCCGGAGCCAGCGTCTGTGCCAGCTCCGGATCGGCGAACAGGGCGGCATAGGTAGCCGGAAGATCGATGAAGGACAACCGCTTGACCGCCTTGCGCAGCGGCTTGTAATGCTCATTCACCACCATCGCGGCCAGTGTCGCCTTCTCCCGGTCGAAGTCGTCGAAGGTGTGCTCCGTGAACTGCTTTTGACGGCGAAGCTGGTTGTACGCTTCCAGATACGCTTCCCGGTCGAGCAGCTCAATCTCATCCTCTACCCAGGGGGCCTGGCGCTCGGCCTTGGCGGATTGCCGCAGACGCTGCTGCAGCCATTCCGCCAGATCGACGAGCCGGTTCGGGATCGACCAGGTGGGATCGTAGGCATAAAACTTCTCACGAAGCTCGTCTGCAGACAGCAGCTCCCTGCCGCGGAATTCGATCGCTTTGAAGACGAGGCCCTCCGTTTTCAACCGGCCGACATAAGCTTCCACTACCGCGAGAAAGTCCGTACTTGCCTTGAATCCGATGCCCGCCCTGCGCGCCGGATAAATAGTCTCATCCATGGCCGTCAACGCATATTCGAGCTGCTCGAACGGATTCTCCACCCGGAACGCTTCCCCGACCCGGTGTTCGACGTACTCCTGGAACGTCGTCTGCTGCATGTTCTCTTCTCCAAGCTCCGGCAGCACGGTGGCCACATAGCTGTTGAACATGGAATTCGGCGAAAACAGCAGGATATGCTCCGCATTTAACGTCTCCCGGTAGCGGTACAGCAAGTAGGCGACTCGCTGCAGAGCTGCGGATGTTTTCCCGCTTCCGGCAGCCCCCTGTACCACCAGCAGCTGGTGGGCCGTGTCGCGGATGACCTGGTTCTGCTCCCGCTGAATGGTAGCTACGATGCTCTTCATCTGCGCATCGGAATGCTTGCCCAGCACCTGCTGCAGCAGCTCATCGCCGATGGTAATGCCTGTGTCGAATAAGCTGAGGATCTCGCCATGGCGAATCATATACTGGCGCTTCAGATCCATAGTTCCTTCGATACGACCCATCGGAGTCTCATAATCGGCCGGTCCGGGAGCGAAGTCATAGTACATCCCGGAGACCGGGGCCCTCCAGTCGTAGATCAGGAACGTTTCGCCTTCATCGTCCAGCAGGGAACCAATCCCAATATATACTCGCTCAGAGAGGCTCTCACCTGTCTCCTGGAAATCGATGCGGCCAAAATACGGGGTTTCCTTCAGCCGCTCCAGCAGCTTCAGCTGAGCGTGTGCATGCCGGTGACTGCGTTCCCGCTCGGAGAGTACCTCCGCCTGCTGCTTCATGCTGGCGAAGGTTTCTGCAGCTTCGGCTGCATCCTCAAAGTTAACGGTCACATCGTCCCAGAACTCCTTGCGGATCGTGACGATTTCCGATCTAACTACACCGACTTGCTCCTGAAGCTGGGAGATTCGGCTGCGGATCAGTTCCCCAACTGCGTTTGCACGCTGCTGCTCTTCATGCCATTCCGGGTGTACGTTCAAACTCATGCATCGTTCTCCTTTTCATCCAATTGACGAGATATGCTTGACATACGCGCAGTTAATATGCTATGATACCTATGTAATTCTATGCTTTAAATTAATGTTTATCTGGACGTGATTTTACTATCTTATCATGATTTTCTGGGCAACGCAATTTTATTTCACGTGCTACTCTTACATATGTACTTTCTCTCACAACGACAGAACGAAGCCTCATGGCTTCGTTTTTTTGCGTGCTTGTAAAACCCACACAGTGTCCGAATAGCATATCGTTTTAGGCCGACTTCGTCGTATCTCGAGCCATAGCCATTCCTCCCGAAGCCGGCCTGGAGTCAACGCTTCGACTGTTGAACTATGTTGATGATTTGCTCACAGCTAACGTCCAGAGGGGAACGTGTAAATACTTGATTCATCCTCTGAATGCTGGAAAATATTGCTTGCTAACGAATCACAACTCCCTACGGCTGCAGCAGCATCACATAGAAATAGCCTTCGTAGCTGTAACCCGGCCCTCGTGGCGTGGCCACCGGAAGGTACAGGTCTACTTGATACAATCCATTGCTATTGCCTAAGGTAAGCGGCATCTGGAACATGCCGTCCTTTAGTCCCACCGGAACCTGGGAAGTAAAAGGAACGAAGCCTTGACCTTCTTCAAATCTGGAGACGCTAAACGCAAAGCCCGAATCCGCCTTCCCCGTTAACGTCAGATTCGACACATGGGTCTTTATGTAGCCCTCTTCAGTCTGAAGCAGCTTGAAGCCGGGGATGCCGACATGCAGCGGAACCGCTTCGTAGCTGGTCCGTACCGGGTACGAAGTCGAATACAGGATGCGGTTACCCTGAACCAGCTTCGCGCTGATGCGATTATCTCCCAGGTGCAGCCGAATTGGCGCTTCCATCCAGGAGACACTCTCTCCCTGAGCCCCTGTCTTCTGCAGAGCCGTGAAGAGATTGCCGAAGATGCTGTCGTTATCTAGACTCAGAGCCATCACCCCGTTCAACGAGAAGTCATGCGGCGGCACCGACGCAGCGGCCCTGACGGTCAGCTTATCGCTGCTCTCCTGAGCGGGAAAGCCATAATCCTTCACATCATAGCTCGTATACCGAATCCATAGATTCCGGGAATTCTGATTCCATCCTCCGATATAACCAAACAGGTATTCCAGATCAATGCTATATAAATAAATTTCTTCGTCCTTCATCCGCGGTGCAAAGATCAGCTCATGCGTGTGCACAGCCTGCCCTCCCCAATACGTGACCGTCTGTTTGCTCCCCGGCTGAATGGAGAAGGAGTAGAACCCGTCGCTAAGCCGAATGCTCTTGCTGCCTGTATCCTGGATTTGTGTAAACCCAAACTTGTCGGCGAAAAAATCCAGCCTCATATAGGGCAGACCGTCCTCCCCGAACCCGACCTGCTCCTGTCCTTAGAACTGTCCCTCATCCTTGAAATCTAGGGTAAGGCTCACATCCTTGACCGTGCGGAGCACAAGGTTCGCCCCCGCTTCCCGCCAAGCATCCCGCGTCCCCTCCTCCGGAAGGGGGGTCGATTGGAACCGGATCGTCCGTTCCGCTTCGCTCCACACTACCGTGCCGAAGGCATCAAGATCATTCAGGACGATGGCCGTCCGCCCGTCGATGTTAAAGGAACGAAGCGGTGTATCGCCGTAATAGGCTTGGATGTCGGTATACAGCACATCCTTCAGATGCGTTCCGTTCGGCAGACGGTTCGGGTCTGGCCGAGGCGCCTGTTCAACCGCAGCCAGCTCCCCCGCAGCCTTTGGATCAATTCGTATCGTTCTCGCCCTCGGCGACCACGCCACATCGAAGCCGCTTTCCCGTAAATCCTCGGCCGCGATGGCCGTTTCTCCCGCGATATTCATAGAAGGCAGCAGCTTCCCATTCACATAGGCGGCGATATCGGTAGAGACCACCTCACCTACTTGATCCCCAACAGAGCTGGCCTCGGCCGGACAGTGGTTTTCCCACAGAACGAAGCAGCCAACGAATAGCAGCGCGGCAACCCATCGATTACCCATGATCTTTGCCTCCATCTTATCATTCATTCTAAGATATTAGACTAGAACACAAG
Organism: Paenibacillus filicis; assembly: GCF_038070315.1. Lineage (NCBI taxonomy): Bacteria > Bacillati > Bacillota > Bacilli > Caryophanales > Paenibacillaceae > Paenibacillus > Paenibacillus filicis. Next base: position 74,282 of record NZ_JBBPCC010000013.1, read on the forward strand.
GGAAAAGTTTCATGAATTACTTAAAATAGGTAATATTTACTCAAACCATTGAACTGTCCCATCTTTAGCTATTCGCAAAAAAATCACGGTTTCCCCGCCGCTTCAGCAGTGGTAAAACCGCGATTGGTATAGGTAACCTTTTACTCTCCAACGTCATACCAAGCAAGCTCCTGCAAGTCCGGCTCACCGTTGTTTTCAGCCCAAATCAGGTGTGTCCACCCATTGAATCTCAGCCTTCTCCGTGTGGTGAAGCTCGAGAACCACAATCTCGTTGCGGCCTGCCCGCAGCAGCGAAGCCGGCACATACAACGTTCGAGTCGGTCCCTGATCCCAATAGCGACCCAGGTTAAAGCCGTTCAGCCATACGATGCCCTTGGTCCAGCCCTCCATACGGATGAAGGTATCTCCTCGCTCCTCTACGGATAGCTCTCCTCGGTAGAAAGCAGGCCGGTCTTTCCTTACGACAGCTTTCCCAGCGATACTTGTAAAGGGGATAGAAGCCAAGCTCTCGAGGGGGAGCGGATACATGGTCCAATTATACAGGAACTGGTTATTCAGTCGGACACGTTCCGAAATCCCTTTATTATCCTTCAGCTTAGACCCATAGTTGACCCGGCCCATATTCTCAACCACAAACCCCATTCGGATAAGGGAGAATCGTAATCGTAGCTGGTAATCGTCCCTTCATACTTCTCTTGAAAGTTCGCCCCGTTGTAAAATCCGAAATTAGTTCCACCATGGAACATGTAGAAATTGACAGAGGCTCCCATCTGCAGCATCCCATCCGCTTGACCGTCGGAGGTAAATAGCAGTACGTCCACTCCACGCCTGATAAGCCCGTCCCGCAAATAAGCCAGATATTCCGCGTCATTGCCGTAGCCTCCCGGTCATTGAGTTTGTTGTATGTTAGCTCTAGTCGGGAGCGTCTTCAAGTCATTTCTGCACATAAAGAAAAGCCCAAGCATCTACTCAGCTTGAGCTTTATCTGGCAATAATATTGGTAAATGCGGTTCTGAAAATAAAACGCTCAAGGACAGTGGTTCTCGCGCACGTCCCATCCAAATCACTCAAGCATTAAAAAACGATCGATATCCAACAACAGGTCCGTGGAAACCGGCCTCTGCCGCACGGCCTCCGCTGCAAGCCTCGGCATCGGACGCGCTGCGGTGACTTTGTCGAAACCGGCAAGCTCGCGCAAACGTCCCAAATATTCCTGTTTGCCCGACTTTCTGAACAGAGCTTCGTTCAAGGAGTACGCGGCAGTCCGAAGTTCGTCCGAGTCAGGCTCCAGCCGCCACATCATGAAGCGAACGGCAGCCTGTTCCTGCTCACCGGCGTATTGTTCCGTCATGCGCTGCAGTTCGTCCAATGCCTTGCCAGGGCTGATCTGTCCCAAGCGCGTTTTCAGATGCAGCTGCTGTACAAGAAGCTTGACCTGCAAGTCACGCCGTTTTAGCCGAATGGCGAACTTCAGCGCTTCATCGGCAACCTCCACGCAGCCTGCCATTTGATTTTGCCGCTCCATGAATAGGCTCGTGAAATAGAGCGCCTCGCATTCGAAGAAAGGGATACGAAGCTGTTTGGTTAGCCTCACCGATCGTTCGATCCATCGGCCGGCTTCCTCATATCGGTGCTGCTCCATCAGATTGCAACCCTCGATGCCAAGAACAACGGCGGCAATATGCCAGTCCTGAATACGCACCGCTTCCTCAAGGCAGAAGACGATGCATTGTTCCGCTTGCAGGCGGGAGCCGAGCAAATAATAATATTTGCCCAGCATGCCTAACGCCATCGCGAAGCCCATTTTCGCCCCGATCGACTTGCTGATCTCCAGCTTCTCAACGATGCAGTCATAAGCGAGATCCATATCGTCCGTCTCAAAATAAACCAACGCCAATCCGCCCATTGCCTCTCCGACGAATAGAGCGTCCCGAATTTCCGTGGCAAGACCAATTTGTCTCTGAAACCAATAAATCGCTTGGTCGTACTCGCTTTGGTCATAATGCAGGAAGCCGATCATGCCGAGGAACCGGACATCGTCTTGCGTTTGTGTTTGTTTTCCGGTACGGGGCAATTCCATTCTTTCCAAGAAGTATTGAAGCGACTTGTCGTAGCTTGCCATAAAGTAATGCAAAATACCGAGCATTCCGAATGCGAAGCCGAGTCCGTCGTAGTCCTTCGTCAGCTTGAAGTGGTAAGACGCCCGTTCGAGATGAAATCCGGCTTCCTCATATTTGCCCATCAGTCGCAAGCAGTTGCCGAGAGCGACGTCGCAATAGGACCGCTCATTGAGCGTAACCAAGTATCCGTAATGCTCAAACCAGTGCTTGTAAGTCTTCTCCGCCTCATTCCAATCTCCCGTCACAATCAAAGCGTCGCCGAGCTTCAGCAGAACGGGCAAAGTCTGTTTAGGTAGCAACAGCCCGAAGAGCTTCCGATAATAATGGATTCTCGTCTCATTGGCATAGATTTTTTCTGCCTCTGTAGCGGCCAATTCATAGTGGGCAATGGCCTCTCGATCCATCCCCGCAAGCTCATAGTGAAAGGCGATTTCCCCGGCAACCGGTTCGATCTGCACGCGATGGTAGACAAGCAGACCTTCCGCGATCTGCCGGTGACACCTGCGCCGCCTGCTCTCATTGTTCAGCTTGTACGCGGTTTCCTTGACGATGTCATGAGTGAATCCATAACTCCCGCCCCCCGTCTCCTGCAAAATTTTCAATTGCATCAGCCGCTCCGTACGCGCTAGAATCACTTTCTCCTGCAGGTCCGTTATCTTCGCCAATTGCGCTGCGGTAACGGGCCTTCCGACGGCTGCGATGATCGATACAAGCTTGCGGTTGACCGGCGACAGCCTACTCAACCGATTCTCGATAACGGATTTCGCCACTTGCGACAGCCGGAATTCGCTGCTGTCCCCGCTCGTTTGCCATTCACGCAACGTTTCCACAATAAATAGCGGATTTCCACCGGTTTCCCTGTATAAATTCGCGGAATGGCGATCCGCTAGCGCATCGCCGAATGTTTCGACCGCCAAGCGGGCCGTTTCGCCCCGGCTAAGCGGAGCCAGCTCAATCTCGATCAGCTTCCGCTCGGATCGAAGCTCACCCAGAACACGCGCAACGGCATCTCCTGCATCTTCGTCCGTTCTCATCGTCGCCACCAAAAGCAGTCTGGCTTTGGAATCGCCTCGGATCAGGTAGGAGAGTAACTGAAGCGTCTCTTCGTCGCACCACTGGATATCGTCAAGGAGAAGCATCAGCGGCTCGCTGGCCAACAGCATTCGTTCGATCGCTTCGAACCATTGGTTCAATTGCCATTTCTCTTGAATCGGAGACGGCTTCGACAAGTCGGGATGTTGCTCCAGCAGTTCGGGAAGCAGACGCGCCAATTCGGACAGCCATACCGAACCGAGCTTCGGCGGCGGAAGGCTCCGGAGCCAGCCCATTACCGGCCTATAGGATAGCGACCTGACCGACGGATAGCAGCCGGCAAAAGCGGTTTGAATCCCCAGGCTTTCCAAGCATGACTTAAACTCCATGGCTAACCGGGTTTTGCCGATTCCTGCCTCTCCCTTCAACAGAAGCAGGGCGTTTCCGCCGGCCGCGATTTGTTTCCAGGCGCCCAGCAAGCTTTCCCATTCGCTTATTCTGCCGATCAGCGGGATTTTGCTTGGCAAGTCCTTGGACATTCCACTTCCGTTTTTCGTCAGTCCGTCATACAAAAGCAGCGTCTCCTCCGAAGGTTCAATTCCGAGTTCGGCATACAGAACACCTTGCAGCTTTCGAAATGTTTGCACAACGCCCGCCATATCTTTATTCAAGGCGTACAGCCGCATCAGCGTACGATACGTTGCCTCCATTAACAGGTCCTGACCCAGCAGCTTTTGTGCGAAAAATAGAGCCGACGCATACTCCCGCTGATGTTGCAGAGCGAATACGAGCTTATCGAGCGCGGTCACATACGTTTGCGCCAGCTGGTCCCGTCTCTGGATGAGCCATTCCTCGCCGAACCCCGGCAGCAGCTCTCCTCTATACAGCTCTTCCGCTCTGCACAGCTCATGAACGGTTGTTCCTTGCGCCGCCTGTTCGAACTCGCGCACGTCCGAATAGACGGGCAGTTCAGGATTCAGGCGGATAGTTGCGGGCGTGATCTTCAGATAGCGATCGATTCTCGGAACGGATTCCCGAAGATCGTGAAGAAGCTTCCGCAAGTTGGATAATGCCTGCTTCTCGGTGGAGTCGGGCCAGAAATGAAAAGCGATTTGCCTTCTGCTGGGAGACGCATCCATAGCTAGGATCAAGTATGCCAGCAGCAGTCCGACTTTTTTGCCGGGGATTTCCGATAGCTCTTCGCCGTCGAGGGTTAATTTCAAACTGCCTAACAACTGAGAACTGAAGCCTGCCAAATGGGTCTCCCCCAATCGTCAATTGGATCATTGTCAATTGTATTCGCTTATTGGGTGGAAATCCCTTTCGACAAGGCAGATAAAAAAAGCCTTTGACGGGGGCAAAGGCTCTACATCATAATGACGAAGATTTCTAGTTGCGAACCTTCAGCATGCGGACGATGGCCGACACGGCTTCCGCACGGGTGGACATCGCTTGCGGCGCAAATTTGCCGTCTGGGATATCCCTGGCATTGATAATGCCGCTCTCCTCGGCCTTAGAAACGGCGGACTTCGCCCATTTCGGAATGTCCGCATCGTCGGGGAAGCTGGTGTGCGGCACATGATTGGCCGTAGAGAGGCCAGAGACACGAATAACCATCGTGATCATTTCCGCGTGGATAATGTTCGCATCGGGCCGGAACGTATCGTCTTCGTACCCCTCGATAATGCCGAGCTTCATCGCCTGCTCCACGGCTTTCACCGCCCAGGCTCCGATTGTCCCCTTATCTTTGAAGGCGAGCGGCGTTCCTTCCTCTCCCGGGGGGAGCCCTCTGACGATCATACTGACAAACTCGGCTCGAGTCACGCTCTCTTCGGGCCGAAACGTGCCGTCCGGGTAACCGAAAACGATGCCGAGCGTCACCGCTCTGGCGATTTCCGAGCCCAACTTATGCCCTGCAACGTCCGTCAGGCTCACCTCATCCGTATGAGGGGAAGGAGGATGGTTTGCAGGAGCAGGAGAATGATCGTTTATTGGGGATACAGTCACGACGCATTGTTTGTAGTATCCTCCATCCTCTGAGGTTGCCGTAATCGTAGCCTTGCCTGCAGCGATGCCCGCTACTTTGCCTGTAACGTCCACTTTGGCAATGCGATCGTCACTGCTCGACCATACGATTTCTTGATAGGAAGCATTGCCCGGGACAATGATCGCCTGCAGCGTCTCGATTTGCCCGGCGTCCAATTTGAGCTCGGTTTTATTCAGATTTACACCGTTAACATGTACCATACCGATGGCATACAATTTATTGTCGCCAGATCCTATATATACCGCTCCGTCAGGACCGATCACCGCTGTGGCAATGATCTGGCCACCGGTTCTGAACTCCCATTTCTTCGTTCCATCCGTTTTAATCGCATAGAACTTCGTATCGGCCGATCCAACATAGATGGTGCCGTCTGCGCCGACTGCAGGTGCGGCTATGAGAATACCAGCCGAATCGAATTTCCACTTCTTCGTTCCGTCGGGCTTGATTGCATAAATACCTGAGCCGCCCGAGCCGACATAGATTGTGCCGTCGGAACCTATTGTTGGCGATGAGTAGGAATTGCCTCCAACTAGTTTATTATCCAAGAGATATTCCCATTTCTTCATTCCATCCGGCTTGATCGCATACAGTCTCTCAGCACCTGAAGCCATATAGACAGTACCGTCTGTTCCGATCGCCGGCGAGGTCTTCACTTCATTACTTGTTGTAAATTCCCACTTCTTGGTTCCATTCGGATTGATCGCATAGAGCTTCTTATCGCGGGAACCTACGTAGATGGTGCCGTTAGAATCGATGGCGGGCTTGCCACTCATTCCACCTCCCGATACGAACTCCCATTTCTTCGTTCCGTCAGGTTTGAGCGCGTAGAGCTTCCCATCCTCGCATTCAACGTAGACAGTACCGTCGTTACCAAAAGCTGCTGTGGAGTATAGGGCATCTCCTGCTTCGAACTTCCATTTCAGCTTTCCATCAGGAGCGATTGCATACAGATGGACCCCAGATCCGACATATACGGTGTTGTCTGCGCTAACTGCCGGCGAAGAATAGATGGCAGCTTCCGTTGAGAACTCCCACTTTTTGTTCCCCTTTTTATCGACTGCATAGAGCTTCCCGTCTGTAGATCCAACGTACACAGTGCCGTCTATACTGATTGCGGGCGAGGAAGAGCTGATCTTCCCACCTGTTTCAAAACTCCATCGCTCCACGCCGTTTGAACTTGGCAGATATAGGTTTATGTTCATGTTCGGATTGGCCTCTATTCTTAACTCCGGATTTAACTGAAGATCAAGCGCCCTAGCGGGTTGTAGTGGATGGAGACAAGCCAGCAGCACGGCCGCATAGAAAGCAGCATAAAACAATTTTTTAGCAAACATATGGAGGCCCCTTTCGGTAGAAACAGGATTCTTCAATACTTGACTTGCACCTTTGGACTATTCTAATGAAGTAAGCGCTTCAAAAGCGCTTCCCTTGCTATTGCCCATTTTGAAACGCTTTTGAAGCGCTTATGCTGATATGCTTTTTCATAATGTATCCATCAAAACCTTGGAGGAAGATCATTGATGAAGAAGACACGCGTTATTCTATTGCTCGTCATCACCGCCATGCTCTCGCTTTCGGCCGGAGCGTACGCCGCCAGCAATCTTTCCGAGATCAAAGCATACCTCAACTCAGGGATCAAATTCCGCCTGGACGGCAAACCTTGGCTCCCTCTCGATGATAATGGCAAGCAAGTGCTTCCGATCACGTATGACGGAACGACCTATTTGCCTCTTCGGGTAGTTGCCAACGCCTTTGACATTCCGATCACATGGGAAGCCTCCACGCAAACCATCGGCATGCGTGAGAGCAGCAACCTTACGTTGTATTCCAAGGAGGTGAAAGTGGATAATTGGAGCGAGAAGTTTTACGATGTGATTGACAAAAAACAACTTGTTTTCGGCAATCATCAGTATGCTGGGGCCTATGCCTTTACGGCGGAAAACGTGGGGTTGGGTTGGTATGACGGATCGCCTAACCTGAAATTTAACTTTGGAACAAAATACAATACTTTGCATTTGATCCTGTACTCCCCCTCGTCGATGAAGATCAGGGTGCTGAACGGCAGCAATCAGCAATTGACGGATGACATCAGTCTCGAGGCTGATCAGGTTACGGAGCTGGATGTAGATCTGCAAGGCAGCCAATATGTAGTTCTATCGGCTTACGATGCCGTTATTCAATCTGAAAAACCTCTTCTCTATGTTTTGAAAGACAGCTATGTTAAGACAGCAGCCATTACGGATTCTCGGAAATAAATCTGAAGGATAACCATTCCGTTTCAGTTATTCTACTAGCAACGTTAACAGTGAACAGCACCCCACATGACTTGAGTGTCGTCACTGTAATTTAAGCCGTAAGAAGAGCGGTGGCGGTAAACTTTTAGTGAATGTTTACCGAGCCATCCGCTTTAACTTCAATCGAACTATACTTTCACCTGTCGATCTGACTGCTCCTCAGAATTTAAGCTGACTCCATGTTTTTTTCAACCACTCAGCAAATAACTCTTCCTCCTCAAACTGAGGATAATGAGCGGATTTTTCGAAAATAACAAACTCCTTCTTCGGCGCTTGCAGTACTTCAAAGTATTCTTTTGCCGCGTTTACAGATGTCATATAATCATATTGTCCCATTACAAAATAAACGGGTATATCTACTTTCTCGACAATGCTTGTCATATTATTTTTCGACTCTTCCTCCAACAAAATTTCTTGCGATAATGAAACTCCTATTAAATAGCGAATGACATCGAGCAAATTATACTCCGGATTGAAGAGAAACCCTGTGTAATAATCCCTATTATCATCAATTAATCTAGCTGCTCCGCCATATTTTCGAACCATATCTCTTGGAGTAAGTTGCTCCCCTTTTTCTATTGGACCTCGAAGCTGTTCTAATCGTTCTGCATCCTTTAAGTTATCGGCTAATTTTGCTTGTTCAATAGAATAATTCAAGCTATCCAATTCGCTTTTCCCATGATCGGCAACCTGCCCGATTCCAACATAAGCAACGAATTTTTCAGGTGCTTTTGCGGCGGCTTTCATCCCAATATATGTGCCAAAAGAATGGCCTATCAGCAACACTTTTTCTTGTCCAAATTCCTTTTCAACATAATCTGTTAATGCCAACAAATCATCTACGAGCAAGTCTGACGATAATGTAGAGTAATCCTCAAAAAAGTGATACGACTTCCCGCTTCCGCGTTGATCATAGTGTACGATTGTATAGTTTTTTTCAAGCAAATCTTGATATTTCCGCACATAAGGAATTTCAGAACAGCCAGGACCGCCATGCACAAAGATTACTATCGGATTGCGTCGGTCCGCTCCCCTAATCATAACTTCATGATCAGTGCCATTAATCTTGATCTGTTTTAAAGAACTTATGCTATTATCTCCTTCAATTCGAGGTGTCCCTGTTGGAAAAACCAATCCGATTGCAAGAAGCAAAACAATAATAAATATACTTATTTTTGTTATCTTTATGTATTTTCTTTTCAATTGACGGCTCCTTCATATATAGATAAGATGACGCAGCCGATATTCCAAGTAACTGTCGCCCATGTACTGACCGCATATTGTTTCCAGCAGATAGGAATCAAAATAATGCTCATCGCAGGCGCTATCCTTCCAATTGCAATATAAAACCTAAGTATACACCATCCTTTCAACCCATGTATTTGAGCAAATCTGTCACATCTCATCTACTCTTTGCGAATCATCAATATTAAGCACCCCACATGTGACGAATGCCTCGACAGTCTAAGCTCCAACCTGCTGATTCAGCATTGCCGCTTCGACACTTAGCTCGACTCTCTGCTTTAGCACTATTTGTGATACGGTCCACCGCGCTGTCTGTAACGGCAAGTTTAAAGGCTATCCTTTCTCAGGCGGCCTCTTTTTGATCTCGCGATCTCGAAAGTCTAATCAGCCGAGCCAAAGCTAGCTGCTAGCTGCCTCTCCGCTCTTTTCACCTGGGCCCGATTCATCGAACCTCACGATAGAGCTCCATTTCCCGCACCTCACGATTATTTCCCAGGCAAGCGCATAAATCGCTGCAGATTGACAAATTTCTCGCCATCTCCTGGGCCTAGTATTCGTCATATCCGCCAGCCACATTGCCCTCTATCATGTCAACAGAGGCTCCCTATCAAGCCCGCGGAGCCACAGTTGCTCCTTTTCAGTAGTGTTTCACTTTATATTCCATATCTTTGACTCTCTTCTTCGCATCGTCAATAAACCCGCTCAGCCTCGGAAGGCATGGAGCGGGCGGAATGATAGCTAATATAAAGATCAAAGGAGCCCGTGGACTCCGTATTAAACGGATGCCTCCGCCCACAGCCGGCGTGCATTGTCGAGGGCGATACGCACGCCTTGGCGCGGATCTTCCATGCCTTCGAACTCCAGAGACAAGTACCCGTCATAGCCGGAGCTTTTGAGCACCGAAATAACTGCCGGCGTGTCGATATCCCCTTGTCCGAAGATAGCTCCGCGCAGATAGGCGCCATGGCTCGAGCGGAACCAGCCTTCACCCGGGTTGCGGGTGGACGGACGGCGGTAGAAGTCTTTCAGATGCACCATCGAGGCATAAGAAATATTGTTCATGACGGCGCTCACCGGATCCTCATCTACGCATAGGAAGTTGCCGATATCTAGGGTCGTTCTGAAGTTCGGACGGTCGACCTCAATGACCAGGCGGCGGACACGCTCGCTGTTCTGCAGATAGAATCCGTGATTCTCTAGACTCGTCGTAACGCCGAGCGTAGCCGCATGATCAGCAATTCGGCGACAAGCTTCCACCAGCCGTGGCAGATCCGCTTCGAAGTTTTCGAGCGTCGTTTCGGGAATCGGGCGGGAAGCGACATCATGACGCATCCGGGTGGCGCCTAGACGGTGTGCGATGTCTACGTGCTTGATCGTCTTCGCGATTTCCTGCTCGTATTCTTCTTCCGTATCCTTGACGAAATTGGCGCCGATGCAGTATCCGGAAATTTCAATGCCTACCTCTTCGGCCGTCCGGCGGATGTCATCGATCAGCTCCGGGCTGTCCAGAAGGTTGAAGCTGATCGGGACGATTTCGACATGCTCCCCGCCATGCTCGGCCACCCAGCGGATCGCATCTGTCAGCGACAATTCATTGGTATTCAATAACCGGTGCAGGCTGTATGTACTGAGACCCAATTTCATGATATGTTTCCTCCCTATCGGTTCCTTCGATTGTCATTCCTTGTTCATAGTGCAGCAGAGATCCAGACATGCCCCCGAATAGCTGCTCCGAACTTTCGATGTTTCCCTGTGTTCGTGTCCGTCACCTCGCCAGGACAACTGAAACGTTTCAATGATGCAAGCAAGGCTGGTATGATCTCTGCTGGGTCGATCAGGAAAAACTCCATCTGAAAATGAAGCACCGGCATACTAACGTTCGAGCAAGGCAAGCCAAGAGTGAGTTTTGCCAATCCATACCTGAATGCTACCCGACGAAACGGTCTGATCAACTTCTGTGACAGTCCGTTCCGCATATTCTGTATTCGGGCGGGGCCCATGCCTAATTCTCCTCAGGAACAGGAACAACAATTCCCCAATCTGAGGTCTGGGATGCTTCATCTTGCTCTCCTGGCTGCCCGGGAGCCTCTCCTGCAGGTTGGAGAGATAGCCCTCCCCGCTGATAGAGCTCCTGCATCAGTCTCTGACCTGTCTTCGTCCCGGCCAAGCCCCCCTTGGCTGTCTCGCGGTGCTTCTCCGGCATGGATGAACCGACCTCGTACATTACCTGAATCACTTCGTCGGAAGGAATCACGCTGCGAACCCCTGCCAAAGCCATGTCCGCTGCTGCCAGCGCATTGACTGCACCAAAGCCGTTGCGGACGATGCAGGGCACCTCGACAAGCCCTGCTACAGGATCGCAGATCAGACCGAGCGTGTTTTTGAGCGCCAGCCCCACGGCATGGACAGCTTGCTCAGGATTCCCTCCGCGCAGCTCCGTAACCGCTCCGCCCCCGAGACAAAGGAGCGGTTGGCAATGACATAGCCTATAGCGCCCGCAGCGAACAAGCCGTAGACGAGATGCTCGTCATCCCAGCCGAACCGCTCCTGTGCGCTGATGAACACACCAGGAATAATCCCGCAGGAGCCAGCCGTCGGCGTAGCTATGATGCGCCCCATAGAGGCGTTGACCTCTGATACGGCAAGTGCATAGGCCATAGCCCGGCACGCCTCTTCCCCGAGCAGGGGTACGTTGCCAGCAGCATAAGCCGTTACGCGCTGGGCATCCAATCCGGTCATGCCGCTGCGGGACCGTGTGTTCTCCGTCAGCCCTTTGCGGACCGCTTCCTTCATCACGCCGTAATAGCCGGACATCTTGGCAAACTCCTCGTCCCGGCTGCGCCCGCTTTCCTGAGCCTGATCGTCCAGCATCAATACCCCGATAGCCTTCTTTTCCAGCATACAACGTTCGGCCAATTCCCGCAAGGAATGAACCATCATAAGAGCTTCCCCTCCGCTTCCTTCAAGTCGATGGCCACCACCCGCTTCACATGCGGCACCTCCGCGATCCGGCTCATGATATCTGCCCCAAAGAGCTGATCCGCTTCGATCACAGTCATCGCCCGGCCCGTACGCGAGGTGCGATCTACGTCCATATATCCGATATTCATCTCGGCCTCCTTGAACATACGGGTGATGTCCGCCAGCACGCCGGGATAGTCCTCATGATAGATCAGCAGGGTCGGGTACTCTCCTGAAAAGGTGACGTCATGCCCGTCAACCTCCTGAATCTCGATATTGCCTCCACCGATGGAGATTCCCCGTAGAGAGGCAGACCTTGCTCCAGCCGATAGCTGCAAGTCCACCGTATTCGGATGGGCTATGCGTCCGGCCCCTGTCCGGATCGACAGTCTCAGTCCGCAGCGTTCGGCTTCTGCCAGCGCCCCTGGTATCCGCAGGTCGTCCGTGGCAAAGCCCAGCAGGCCTCCGACAATCGCCAGATCGGTTCCATGCCCGCGGTAAGTGTCAGCGAACGAGCCGTAGAATATAATCTCAGCGTTAGCCGGCTGGCAGCCCAGCAGCTTCCGGCCTACGAGACCGATCCGTACGGCGGCAGCCGTATGCGAGCTGGACGGGCCGATCATCACAGGTCCGATAATGGAGAAGACATCCTTGAATCGCATCCGCTTACACCTCCAACCCTTGCTTCCGCTCGTTTGCACTCTACCCGTTACCGTTCCAGACGGGATAGGTTCTTTTGCCTTGCAGCACCAGCAGATGACCAGTTGATCTCCCATCCGCATAGTGATCAGTATGTAATAAGCACGGATCGGGTGCTTGAGCTCCTACTTGCATAGGATAACCAAACAGATCGCTGAGCTTGCCTAATGCGCTCAATAAAGTAACCCGAAGCAGGCTTATTGACATTGGCCGCTTCATCCGGTGAAATAAGTGCTGCTGTTATGCCAAAAAGCACCACAGATACATCTCTGTACCCGCGGCGCTTTTCAGCCGTAACTCTCCTATTCCAATAGCTCGCACATGGCGTCCAGCGCCTCTTCCTCATCCCCTCCGCGGGTTTGAATCCGCAGCCGGGTGCCTTCACGCAGTGGCATCACCATCATCCCCAGCACGCTCTTGGCGTCCAGCCTCATCTCAAGCTCCTCACAGAGAAGCATAATATCGGATTTGAAGCCATTGGCCTTCTGAGACAGTATCTGCCAATCCTGAAATTCGAACGAACGTCTAACCGTAATCTCATGCACTCTCATCGGATTCCACCACCACCTGCACTAAACAAGATGCATTACTTTTCCTTGCTCTACGATATGCAAGACGTACGGGACGAGCAGCGGCGGGAATCCTTCCGCTGCCGCTGATCCGCGTTAGCCAGCTGTACCCGTATTATTCGCGGCCTAAGTCCATTTTCCTGCCGGCCAAGAAGGGGAATGGCCGTTGAATCACAGAGTCCGAAGCCCCGTGCTTAGATCCATGACGCCCCCCTAAACCCTGGAGCCCCTGTACGATCCCCACGCTCAGCCACGCTCTCTGTCCCACTGGTGTATCAGCCATTGCTCGATACCCCCGGCAGTCTTCTGCAGATTCGTCATCCCTGCTTCGTCCGCATAAGGCAGATGCCCGCGGAAGTAGTCGGGATGTCCTCCCACGATCGGAATCTCAAGCTGAACAGCCGGTGCGTGCTTGTCGCGGTTCCAGCGCATCCTTATCCCCGATGGCCGCTCCCAACCACCCCAGACGCCGAATAACCGTACCGGATCACCGGCAATGAATCTCCGCGGACGCGGCGAGAAGGTAATAGCCAGTACGTCCTGGCGCTCCTCCGCCCTGACTCGGCATTTGGGTGTGCCTATGAGCACCGTGCGTACACGCACCAGCTCTCCCTTCTGGTGCCTTAGCCATCTGGCCCCATGCATCCCGGCCATCCCTCCTCCGCTGTGACAGAGCATCAGCACCTCGAGCGGACCTTCGGCCCCGGCAAGTCTTCCGCACACAAGCTCCGATAGCCGGCTCCGCAGCCTGGCCGCTCCGATGCTCCTGCCATACCGCGTAGGCGGCAGGGCAAGATCATATCCGATCTCAGCTGTCTGCAGGATGACCGAACGGCTCCAATCCCCATAGGCATAGACGGATTCCGTCTCTGTCTGGAAGCCGTGTTCCTCCAGTCGCGCTGCCATCTCCGCCCCGATGGCATCCATAAACCCCGGAGCCGTGGCAAGCCCCGGCAGCAGTACGATGAGCGCCCTACGCATGGCTGCCATCGAACTGCTGGGCGTTACGGATACGCTCCAGCAAGCTTGGGTGGGTGGACCGAAACAGCTTGACCAGCATCGGCGGATTCATCTCACTGAGTGAGGATGCGGCAAGCTGCTGGTACATCGTCACGGCGCTGTCCGCATCTCCGATCAGCCGGAACGCATACCGATCCGCAACCAGTTCTGCTTGTCTGGACACCGCATTGCTTAGCGGCAGGGTGACGAAAGATAGCACGGACAACACGAGTAGTGCAAGCGGAAGGGCAGCAGGCTCATGAAGCCTCCCAATCCTCCAGCTTTCCCCGTACCGCCGCAGAAGCAAACGCGCTATCCAGCTGCCCGCGACCAGCAGGACAAGAGTCGAGGCTGCGGCCGCTGCGGTACTCCATTCCAGATGGTGCATGACGTAATGGCCCATTTCGTGAGCCATGATCAGCAGTATCTCAGGCTGAGACAGCTTATTCATGGTCGTATCCCAGAGCACGATCCTCAGACTGGAGCCAAGCCCGCTGACATACGCGTTCATCGCATTCGTTTGATCGGACATCCTGACCTCATATACCCGGTCGGCTGAGATCCCCGCCCTGGAAGCCAGCTCCAGAATGCGCGATTCGAGCTGAGGGTCCGATAACCGGCTGAATGTGTTGTACAGCGGATCAATAACGACAGGCTGCACATAGACCGCCAGCAGGAGGCACGGAACAGATACGAGCCACAGCTTCAGCCACCAGCGTCCTCCGCGTCTAATCATCCAGAACGCTGCTGCAGCGGCGACCACCATAACCAGATACTCCAGCCCAAAGTCGATAGCTCTGTCGTATACCCAACTCCCCCAGCTCTGTGTCGAGATCCCGTTGGCGCGGGACAGCAGGAAGCCCGTTATACGCAGCGGCAGAAGCCCTAGAGATACAGCGGCCTGAAGCAGCAATACCATCAACGGAAGCCGCAATCTCGAAAACCTTCCATCTCCGTCCCATCGCGCCTGTAGACGCGCACCCGTGCCGCTGACAAGCAGCCAGACATAGATGCCCCACTCCCAAGGATAGCTTATAAAGAAGAGCCAGTTGCTCCAGGCTGCATATGCGATGCTCTGACGGTAACGCTCCGGCTCCAGGAAGGTAGCCGGATCAGCCGCCGAGCCTATATCCGCTTGGGGAATTGGATGCTTCGCCGCTATGATCAGATACAGGCCGATCGCCGCGGTATAACCGATCAGGCCCAGAGTCAGCCACATTCCCCGTGAGACGGCCGCTTTCATTTCACTTCCACTCCTTTATCGATATTCTCGCATACCGTCGTTTACCGTTTGCTCCCATTATAACCGATTCCCTATTCTTCCCTACCGAAGCCTTATAAATTGCGAGAGGGATCGCGAGTCGGGAAGTTTCCTCGACCAAGGTCCAGCCTGGCGTCAGCCCTCAGGCGGTTTTCTAATCCTCTGAAATGGTTTACAATACAACTATAAGAATGATCGAACAAAGGACAGGTGAGGACGATGAAATGGAACGGAAGAAGCATCGGGGGAATTGCCCTGATCCTGCTCGGCGTGTGTTCAGTATTCATATGGGGAGCGCTGTGGGCGCTAATATCTTACGCACTGGCATTTGCCCTGCTCTTTTTTGGATTTAGATTTTGGCGGGAAGCGGACAACTTGTTCAAGCAGATATGCAGCGGCCTAGGCATGCTGGCGGGCCTGCTGCTGCTGCTCTACTGGCTCCCCAAATTTATTGCTCTGCTCGTTGCCACTGCTATGATTCTCGGAGGCTGGTGGCTGTACCGCACAGGCCAGTCTGCCGGATATTCGTACCGTGTGAAATAAACAAGCCTAGGGAGGCAAGAGACTGCTCCGCCGCACGATGAATGCGGCCGGAGCAGTCTCTTTGTGTTGGTCATCATGACACCCCCCTACTCAAAGAAGTCAAAGGGGTTGCGGTGATCCCCTGAAAGAGGGTTGCAAGACGTATCGGCGGCACGAAGTGTCAGACCCGCGGCTTGGCCCTATTGGTAGGAGTCGCAGACAGAGGATCGTCAGGCCACACATGCTTGGGATACCGTCCCTTCAAATCCTTCTTGACTTCAAAGTAAGCGTCGCGCCAGAAGCTCGCCAAATCGCGCGTCACTTGAACAGGCCGGTGCGCCGGGGATAGCAGATGCAGCACCAGCGGAACCCGTCCCTCCGCCAGCAGCGGCGTCTGCTGCAGGCCAAACATCTCCTGCAGCCTAACGGCCAGCAGCGGCGCGTCAGGATCGCTGTAGTCGATCGGGATCCGGGAGCCGCTCGGCACCGTCCAGTGGGTAGGCGCATGCGTCTCCAGCGCCTGGCGCTGCAACCAAGACAGCATACCCTCCAGCAGAGCCCCGGGCTGCAGCCGCTGAAGCTCCTCGCGCTGCTTCATCCCATAGGCATGAGGAGCCAGCCAGTCCTCCAGCGTAGCGAGCAGTGCTTCATCGGACACATCCGGCCAGCCATGCGCTCCCCCGCCCGTATGGCGGTGCATGAACGACAGCCGCTCGCGAAGCTGCTTGGCCGGCTTGCTCCAAGTCAGCAGACCCAGCCCTTCGGCCCGGACCCCTTCGAGCAGGGCGGCCAGCACCGATTCCGGATCCGGCTTGGCCCACACGGATTCCTTCAGCACCAGCGCGCCCAGCTTTACCCGCTGCCGGGCCCGCACATTCCGTGCCTGAGCATCCCAGTAAACGGCCGACTCCTTCACCATACTCGGCTCCAGACAGGCATACAGCTCATCCTCGGCAATCGGAGCGGCCAGCAGTATACGGCTGTCCGTCCCCTGATCATCCAGCTCGGCCACGGCCAGGAACGGGGCAAACGACAGGCTCTGCGTCTTCGCAAAGACCGCCCCGCGCCCTCCGCTTAGCAGAAACCTCCCGTCCCCGCGGCTCTGCGCGATCCGGTCGGGATAGGCCAAGGCGAGCAACAGTCCGCAGCGCTCCTCAGCTCCTCGCGCCGCCTCGCGGCCGAGGCCCAGCTTGCGCTTCCACTGTGCGGCCTCGTCCACTACGCGGCGCCTGGCGGCGTCATCGGCCCCTTGGCTGCGCCCGGTCTGCGACTCTCGTATGAACGCCTGCAGCGCCCCGTAGCGCTGGCGGATATCTCCGTCGGCGGCACCCTGCGGGCCGCGGAACAGATCCCGCTCCTGCAGCAGCGCCGCCAGCTCGCAAGCGGCTTCGCCCAGCCCGAGCGGGATTGCCCGCAGGGTCATATGCGCCAGCCGGGGCTCCATGCCGAGCTCCGCCATCTCGCGGCCATGCGCAGTCAGTCCGCCGTGCGCATCCAGGGCTCCGAGCTGACGCAGCAGCTCGCGCGCCTGCTCGTAAGCAGCCGCAGGCGGCGGAGTCAGCCAGCGCAGCGCAGCAGGGTCGGAGGCGCCCCATGCCGCCAGCTCGAGGGCTAACGGCGCCAGGTCGGCCTCGGCCATCTCCGGCACCCGGTGCTCGCGCAGCATCCGATCCTCTGCCTCGGACCACAGCCGGTAACAAACCCCGGGTGACTGCCGTCCGGCACGCCCTCTCCGCTGATCGGCCGAGGCGCGGGATACGCGCTGCGTCTCCAGCCGGGTCATGCCTGTCCGCGGAGAGAACCGGGGCGTTCGCATCAAGCCGGTGTCGATGACGATGCGTACGCCATCTACGGTTAGGCTCGACTCGGCAATTGGCGTCGACAGGACGACTTTACGCTCACCGGGAGCGGCAGGCCGCAAGGCAGCCTCCTGCGCCTGTGGCGCGAGCATGCCGTATAACGGCGCGATACGAACACCCATCGTCCTGATCCGGTCTGCCAGCGCAGCCTCGACCCTGCGGATTTCGGGAGCACCGGGCAGAAAGACAAGCAGGTCCCCCTCCTCGTCGCGGCAAGCCGCCTCAATCACGCGTACGGCGGTCTGCTCGATACGCTCCTCAGGCCGGGCCGGGGGAACATAACGGGTTTCCACCGGATAGCTCCGGCCCTCGCTGACGATCACAGGGGCCTGCTCCATCAGCGTAGACACGGCCGCCGCATCCAGCGTAGCCGACATAACCAGCAGGCGCAGCTCTTCGCGAAGCGCCCCCTGAGCCTCCAGACATAGAGCGAGTCCCAGATCGGCATGCAGGCTCCGCTCGTGGAACTCGTCAAAGAGCACGATCCCCGCCTCTTCCAGGAATGGATCGTGCTGAAGCATGCGGATCAATACGCCTTCCGTAATGACTTCAATACGGGTGCGGGCACTTACTTTCGTCTCCAGCCTGACCCGGTAGCCGACCGTTTCGCCGACTTGCTCCCCAAGCGCCCCAGCCATATGGCGGGCGGCTGCTTTGGCAGCCAGACGCCGCGGCTCCAACAGGAGCAGCTTGCGTCCCTGCAGCCAAGGCTCCTGCAATAACGCCAGCGGGACACGTGTCGTCTTCCCCGCTCCAGGCTCGGCGACCAGCACCGCCCTTGTATGCGTTCCCAGGGTGTCGCGGAGCTCGGGCAGCACTTTATCTATAGGCAGTTCTTTGAACATAGTTCACCTCAGTTTACTTCCTCGGGCATTTCCGCTCCTGCAGGTATGACAGACGGGACGAGGATGCGGCCCCTTTGTGGTTCATAAAACGCCGACAGCATGCCCCATCGGAGCCGGCATACGGGGCATGGCATCACCTAAGAGGGCTTGCGGTCCGGCTCATAGCCAATTCCTCTGCCCGTCACCCCCCGGTACCTATGCACATGCCGGGGAACCGTGAGCACTGTCTTATACAAATTACCGAGAAACGAGAAAGGCTCATCCTCCACCTGAGAGACAATCCGATGATAGTGCTCTCCATTCGGAAGCCCGACAGCGGGACCGGTCGTACCGAGAAAGCGGTGGAAATGGCCATCCGCCATCAAGGTATGTCCCTGAAAGGTATGCACGTGGCCATCCGTGGAATTGCCGTTTACCGCATACGTATACAGCTCCATCATATGACTATGATTCAATGTCACATCCGTCACCGTCTGCATGTAATGAGCATGCGCCATAGCAGGTTCCCCTGCAATCACGGGAATGGACTCTTCAGCTTGGAATTTTCCTGCCTTCTCATCTTTTCTTCGCATATGGATAATTTCCGCCTCCGCCCTTAACCGCTTTACACTACTATACGCGGGCGGTAAGCAGAATCATTCCATGCCGGAGAGGACTACCCCTGAACGGGAAGCTCGATCCAGCCCTTGTAAATGCCATAGTAAAATAGGAACGAGCTGACAAAGCCGAGACCCAGCATCATAAAAGCGGATGCTTTCTTTTTCTGAAAACCGAACAGAAAGGCCAGGCTGAAAAACGTACCCATAATAATCAAACAAACCAGCATAATAATCGTTGCCATCTGTATTTTTTCTCTCCTTTCGTTTACCTGTAGCCTGCAGCGCAGACCTGACGATTTCAAAATACCATAGTTTGGCGCCGAAACCTATACGGTCTGCTCCGCAACCATGACAAATTCTTGAATAGCGCGAGTTCAGGGCTTACGTCCGGACGACGGACGGTGGCTGTGACTATGCTTATGATCCGCTGTATCGTCGTTTTGCTCGAGGAAGGTGACGGACAGCTCGGCGTAATGGACGCCCTTCAATACCTGAATACGCTGCTTCAGCTCTCTGAGCTGTGCGTGAAGTCCGCGGACGACCAATATTTCCAAACATTGATGATGATTCAAATGCACATGCATCGTTGAAATAATCTGATGATGATAATCATGCTGCAGCTCAATCAGCGTCAGCGGCAGGTCGGAGATATGATGATCGTACACCATGACAATCGTCCCCGCCACCGGACGGTCGGCCTGCAGACCTCCCGGCTCCAGCAGCACCCGCCGCACCAAATCACGGATCGCTTCCGAGCGGTTGGTATACCCCTGCTCCGTCAAGTACAAGTCAAATTGCTTGACAAGCTCCTCCGGCATCGAAACGCCGAACCTCGTCAATATATCTTTCTCCATTGCTCACACCTCGTCCATTCCCGTCTCTGCTGCTCATTCTATCACAAACGGACCGCAAGCCAAAAGACCTTCCCCGTCATTCCGACAGATGGAAGGTCCCTTGGCTGACTGACATTGCCGTATACAGGCGCTTGCCCTTGATCCTGACTCTTAGTCGGAGCAGCTCGAGTTCACAGCTTCGCCTTCTTCAACGTTGATCTTCTCCGAGATGGAATCGCGGATGACGCCCATTACCAGCTGCAGCAAGTAGTTGATATCTTCTTGCGATTGCTTGAACTCGCTGACGATCGGGATCGCGTCGAGCTGCTCCTGGAGCGCATCGATTTCCCCTTCGATCTTGTCGACCATCTTCTGATTTTGGAACGATTGGAACGCGACAATTTCCTTCTGCTTCTTCTTGATCGCGCTGATCAGCGTCTGAATCTGGTCATTGCCTGAAATCTGTTTTTCTGCCTGCTGGAAAAATTGAACCTCATTGGAAGCCGACAGCATCTCGGCCAATTCCTTTGCCTTGCCCAAAATATCTTCACTGACGATCATCTCTGTATTGGTATATAGCTCCATACCGCAATCCGTAAATTTTTGCTCTGACATGTTCCCGACACTCCCTAGCTTCCAAGTTGTAAACTGACTGTTTCGTGGATCCATTCGCCTTTAATATAAAAGGTCTGTGTTTCCGTAATGCGAACTTGTACGAATTGGCCTATGAGCTCCTTCGGACCTTCAAAATGCACCAGTTTGTTCGTCCGGGACCGGCCGGCCAGCACCTGCTCGTTATTTTTACTTTCGCCTTCGACCAGTACCTCCAGCGTTTGCCCCTTCAACCGGTCATTGCTGGCCTTGCTGTACTCATTCAGCGTATCGTTCAGCCTGTACAAGCGCTGCTTCTTCACTTCAGCAGGGATATCATCCTTCATATCGGCTGCAGGAGTGCCTTCGCGCGGCGAGTAGATGAACGTATACGCACTGTCGTACCCGACTTCGCGTACGAGAGCCAGCGTGTCCTCGAATTGCTCGTCCGTCTCGCCCGGGAACCCGACAATGATATCAGTCGTCAGTACGACATCCGGCATGACCGCCTTGATTTTACCGACCAATTCCAAATACAGCTCACGCGTATATTTGCGGCTCATCCGCTTCAGAATCTCGTTGCTGCCTGATTGGACCGGCAGATGGATATGCTCCATCAGGTTGCCCTTCTTCGCCAGCACCTCGATCAAGTGATCGTCGAAGTCGCGCGGATGGCTCGTCGTGAAGCGGACGCGCGGAATATCGATCTTGCTAACATCGGCCATCAGATCGCCGAACCGGTACTCGATATCCTCGAAGTCTTTGCCGTAGGCGTTGACATTCTGCCCGAGCAGCATGATCTCCTTGAAGCCCTGACGGGCCAGGTCACGCACCTCGGCGATGACATCCTCAGGACGGCGGCTCCGCTCCTTGCCACGCGTATACGGCACGATACAGTATGTACAGAACTTGTCGCAGCCGTACATGATGTTCACCCACGCCTTGATGCCTTCTCGCTTCTTCGGCATGTTCTCGATGATGTTGCCTTCCTTGGACCATACCTCGATGACCATCTCCCGGTTGAAGGACGCATCCTTCAACAACACCGGCAGCCGGTGAATATTGTGGGTGCCGAAGATGAGGTCGACGAACGGATGCTTGGTCATGATCCGGTTGACGACGCCTTCCTCCTGCGACATACAGCCGCAGACCCCGAGAATGAGGGACGGCTTCTCGATCTTCAGATGCTTGAGATGTCCAAGCTCTCCGAATACCTTATCCTCCGCATTCTCACGCACCGCACAGGTGTTCAACAGGATGATATCGGCTACCTTACGGTCGTCGGTCGACTGATATCCCATCTGCTCCAGCATGCCCTTGATCGTCTCGGTGTCATGCTCGTTCATCTGGCAGCCGTAGGTCACAATCTGATAGAACCGGCCCTTTCCGAATTCCTTCATATCCTGGGGAATGCCGAAGTCGTAATGCACCTCGATGGATTCTTTACCCCTGCGTTTCCCTTCCTTAAAGTCCGGCTGGGAATTGATTTGAATATTCCTTCCTTTGATCCGGTATGTCGTTTTTCCCTCTTCCTGGGACACGACCTTCGCATCCGAGAAATCAAAGTACTTGGAGTAGTCCTTCACCTTGTCGGATTTTAAGTCCGATGTATTCCGGCTCTCCTTGGTCATGGCGTGTCACTTCCCCTTTTATGATACAAAGCTGTTAATATTCAAAGTAATTCAATATAACATTATAGCATTCCAGCTCTATGATATCCATCTCGGGTATGCAGACGGCGTATCCTCTCACCCATGCTATAACTTCTCTCTGATTTCATGCAGAAAACCCCAGCCGTATACATGACTGGGGTCTCTGAGTGTGCTTGCATAAGCCGTACGAAAGGCTCCTCGACGATTAGGCAAGTCAGTGCCTGTACGGGCTATGCTTTATTCAGATAGAATGGTAGCCGTATCGCCGGTTTTGACACCGGCTGCGTTGGCCTCATCCGTATCGATATGCATATCCAGCGCGAACTGCTCCGACACACGGGCAACGACCTGCTCGAAGATCAGTGGGCGCTCGCCCTCTACGCGAACAGTCAGCAGCTGCTTATCGGCAATACCCCACTTGGCAGCATCGTCCGTATGAAAATGAATATGGCGCGCCGCTACGATCACGCCCTCCTCCAGTTCAACCTCACCAGCGGGACCGATCACCCGGATGCCAGGTGTCCCGTCAATGTTTCCGGATTCCCGTACCGGAGGCTTCAACCCTAACGCGAACGCATCCGTGCGCGATACTTCGAGCTGTGACTTCGGTCTAGCCGGCCCCAGAATGCGGACCTTGTCAAAGCGTCCTTTCGGTCCGACCACGACCACCGTTTCTTCAGCTGCGTATTGTCCCGGTTGGGATAAGTCCTTCATAACCTTCAGTTCATAGCCTGCACCAAATAATAGTCCGATGTGCTCGGCGGATAAATGAATGTGTCTGGCGGAAACGCCAACAGGTACTTGCTTCATCAAGTGTTCTCTCCTCGTCTCTCTATCGTCTTGCCTTGATGTGGCTACTCCATCCCTATTATACCTTGATTGCATAAAAAAAGCATACGACCGGGACCGTATGCTTCTTCTAATCAGGCGTCTTATTTGAATTCAGACACCAATTTATCAAATTCTTGCTCGGTCAGATGAAGATTCGCTTTGTTCAAGCCTTCTTCTTTGAAGCCGGTGACCAGGCTTTCGTAGCTTTTTCTCGATTTGTCCTGGTAGATCAGACCGGTAACCAGGCTGTTCGTTTCCATGATTTTATTCATGGCCAACGCACGGTTCGAAGAATCATAATCCGGCGTTTCCTCCAGATTCACGATGTTTTCTTTGAACCACTCGTACGTGTTGACCTTGTTGAAGGTTACACAGGGGCTGAATACGTTGATGAAGGAGAAGCCCTCATGCTTCATGCCTTCTTCAATCAGCGATGTCAGCTGCTTCAGGTTGCTCGAGAACGACTGGGCTACGAAGGTCGCGCCTGCGGCGATCGCTACTTCCAGCGGAGACAACGCGGACTCGATCGAACCCGATGGTGTCGACTTCGTCTTGAAGCCTTCTGCCGAACGAGGCGAGGTTTGTCCTTTGGTCAAGCCATAGATCTGGTTGTCCATGACGATGTACGTGATATTGATGTTACGACGGATCGCATGCACCGTATGACCCATCCCGATAGCAAAGCCGTCACCGTCACCGCCTGCAGCGACAACAGTCAACTCGCGGTTAGCCATCTTCAGGCCTTGTGCGATCGGCAGCGAACGACCGTGAATGCCGTGGAAGCCATATGCATTGATGTAGCCGGAGATCCGTCCCGAACAGCCGATACCCGAGACAACGGCAAGCTGTTCCGGCTCCAGACCTACGCCGGCGGCCGCTCTTTGAATAGCTGCTTGGATGGAGAAGTCTCCACAGCCTGGGCACCAGTTCGGTTTGATATTGTTACGGAAGTCTTTTAACGTTGCCATACAAGGTTCAACTCCTGACAGAATGTAGTGATTTCAGCTGGCAAGAACGGGTTTCCGTCGTACTTCAGCATGCTCTTGATTTTCTCTGCATAGCCTACGTTGAGCTTGATCAGGGATGCCAGTTGGCCCGTCGCATTGTTCTCGACGATTACGACCTGCTTCGCTTTCTCCAGGTAAGGCTTGATTTCTTCGACTGGGAACGGGTGCAGCAGGCGAACCGTGATATGGTTCGTGTTGATACCCTTCTCTGCCAAGCGGCCGCGAGCTTCGTCGATCGTACCGCCTGTGGAGCCCATACCGATGATCAGTAGGTCCGGCGTTTCATGAGGAGCATCGACCTTGATCGGATCGGTTACTTTGATGTTTTTCATTTTGCCCAGACGCTTATCCATCATTTTCTTACGGTTGACCGGGCTTTCGGAAGGACGTCCGTCTTCGGCATGCTCAACACCGGTTACATGGTGAATGCCATACTTCTGTCCAGGCACCGAACGCTGGGATACGCCGTCTTCCGTAAATTCATACCGCTTAAACATCTGGTTCTCAGCAGTTTCAGGCAGTTCTCCTTGCTGCAGCTTGCCGCGCTTGATTTCGATGCGCTTGTAGTCCAACAGCTCGCTCGTTTGTTTACCGAGGGAAAGCTGCAGGTCCGTCAGCAAAATAACCGGCAGTTGATGCTCTTCAGCCAGGTTAAAGGCTTCGATCGTGTCATAGAAGCACTCCTCGATCGTTGAAGGAGACAGCACAACCTTAGGAATTTCACCGTGCGTTCCGTAGATCATCGCCAGCACGTCGGATTGCTCTTGCTTCGTAGGAAGACCTGTCGATGGGCCGCCACGTTGCGTATCCACGATCACAACAGGCGTTTCTGTCATACCGGCAAGGCCGATGGCTTCCATCATAAGCGACAGGCCAGGACCTGCTGAAGCTGTAAGAGCGCGAACTCCGCCGTAATTGGCGCCGATCGCCATGGTACAGGCCGCGATCTCGTCCTCTGTCTGGATAACCGTGCCGCCGAATTTAGGCAGCGTCTTGATCAAGTATTCCATAACCTCGGACGCAGGCGTAATCGGATAAGCAGGCATGAAACGGCAGCCTGCGGCTACGGAGCCCAGACCGATAGCGTCGTTACCGATAATAAACAATTTCTGTCTGCCGTCCGCAGGCTCCAGCTGGAATTCAGGCAGCGGGCCGCCAGTCAGTTCCAGAACGAATTCAGCCGCTTTGCGTACAGCTTCGATATTTTTCTCAACAACAGCTGGACCTTTACGTCCAAACTCTTCTTCTACCGCTTTATTAAACACTTCGAGAGGCAAGCCGAGCAAAGCCCAGGATGCGCCGGAAGCAGCCATGTTCTTAAATAGGGAAGTACCAAGCTCTTCGGCAATGGCCGTAATTGGAACCGCAAACAATCGGGCATTAACCCCTTCAGGTACAGTTGGGTTTACCTTGGCATCCGCGATAATGACGCCGTTATTGCGAAGTTCGTGAGCATTTACATCGATAGTTTCTTGGTCAAAAGCCACGAGAATGTCCAAATCGTCGGAAATCGCGCGAATCGGTTGTGTACTGATTCTGATTTTGTTGTTCGTATGTCCGCCTTTAATCCGCGAGGAAAAATGACGGTATCCGTACAAGTAATAACCCAGTCTGGTTAAAGCTGTGGAAAAAATCTTGTCGGTACTTTCCACGCCCTCCCCTTGCTGTCCTCCGACTTTCCAAGATAATTGGCTAATCACCGTTGTCCACTCCTTTTAAATTCGCTGCGCCCTTGCAGCTGCACCTACTTGATCGTCCGAAAGACGAAAGACTAGTATCTTTCAGTTGTCACACCAAATTCTATGACGACAGGGGGGAAATTGCAAGGGTTTTCGTAAAAATCAAACATAGTTATTTTAGATCATATCCATACCGATTCGAGAATAGTTTAGAGCTCATACATCTAAAAAACAGATGTTAATTTTTAATGAACGGGCAGCTGCTCCATCAGGAACGAATGCCAGTTGCCGTGCAGGATAGCGCTTGCGACATCATCGGGGTATCGCTTGTACAGCTCCAGAGCCAGTCTGTCATAGTGTCCGGCATGCTCCAGCCCCGGAATCCAGCGGTCGATTCCGTCAAAGTCCGATCCGATAGCCAGCGTCCCCGCTCCCCCGAGCGATAGAATATGATCGATATGCTTCAGCAGCCCGTCAATGGCGGCCCCCTCACCCGCTACGAACCAAGGAACGAAGGTCATCCCGATCCTCCCGCCTGTCCGGATGATCTCCAGAATTTGCCCGTCATCCAGATTCCGCGGATGTGCGCATACCGCCTTGGCGTTGGAATGCGTGGCTACGAAGGGCTTGTTCGAGCATTCTGCCAGATCCCAGAACCCGCGCACGGAGAGATGAGAGGCGTCTAATAGGATGCCGAGTTCATTGCAATCCTTAATAAAAGCCTTTCCTTTGCGCGTAAAGCCTGCCTGCCTCGGCTCCAGAACTCCATCGGCCGCCCAGTTCGCATAGTTCCAGGTCGTGCCGATCATCCGCACTCCCAGCTCGTACAGCGTGCGCAGATAGAGCGGGTTCCCCTGCAGAGCATCCGCCCCCTCCAGCGTCAGAAGCGCTCCCCGCTGCGGTCCGTTCATCACAGCCTCCAGGTCGCCACGGTTGCGGATGGCGCGGATCCGGCCATCGCCGGCAATTTTGCGGTGCAGAATCACTGCGTACTCCAAGTAATGATCCAACTGGGGAAACTTTATACGCTCGGATATATAAATCGCGAAAAACTGCACCTTGATGTTCGAATGGCACATCCGCGGATACGTCACGTCCAAGCTGCTCGGTCTCTCAGAGAAAAAATCGAGAGACGGGTCTTCATACATTTTCATTAATACGTCGCAATGTCCATCGATGACGATCATGAGGAATCGGCCTCCATAGAATCGATTTGATCTGCACAGCCAAAAAAAACCTGTCTACGTCGTAAACAGGTGTTTTGGTTTCAACATAACGTTGGTCATAAGCGTAAGTAACTCACACTACCTGGGCTCGACGATCAGCTTGATCGCCGTCCGGTCCTCGCCGTCGATCACAATATCAGTAAATGCTGGTATGCAGATCAAATCAACCCCGCTGGGAGCCACAAATCCTCGGGCGATCGCTACGGCTTTAATAGCTTGATTAAGCGCCCCTGCGCCGATGGCCTGGAGCTCGGCTGCCCCACGTTCGCGCAATACACCGGCAAGCGCGCCAGCTACGGAATTTGGGTTGGATTTTGCTGAAACCTTTAATACCTCCATGAAAAGTACCTCCTCGGGAATGATGATAGCTTCCAGTATTCATCATATTCTAGGAATTTGCCGTTAATTCCTTCTACCCGAAGATGGCGTTATCGAAAAACTTAGAATAGTCCGTCAATTGCCCGGGATCTATTCAAAAAGCAAGTCCTCCTCTTCCAGCCTGATCAATTGCATCTTCTGTCCAAGCCCGGTTTCCGGGTTAAAGTCAATGCAAACTGCATGAAAATGCCATGTTCCTTCATCCACTACAAATCTGGCGGGAAGCGAGGTTTTGAATTTGTACATGACCGCCTCACGCTCCATACCCAGGATTCCGTCCCGCGGTCCGACCATGCCCACATCGGTTAAATAAGCGGTTCCTTGCGGCAGAATGCGCTGATCATGCGTCTGCACATGTGTATGCGTACCCACGACAGCGGAGACGCGGCCATCCAGATGCCACCCCATGGCTAATTTCTCACTCGTCGCCTCGGCGTGGAAGTCGACAAAGATATATGGCGTACGCTTGCGCGCAGCCTCCACCAATTCATCGGCTTTGGCGAACGGGCAGTCTAGCGGAGGGAGAAAGGTACGTCCCTGCAGATTGATGATGGCCAGTTCCTTGTCTCTCGCTTTGACAAACGTCATCCCGTTGCCCGGTGTGCCTGCAGGAAAATTAGCCGGACGCACCAGACGCGGCTCGTCATCGATAAATTCGAAAATGTCCTTCTGATCCCAAGTGTGATTGCCCATCGTAATCGCCTGGACGCCTTGTTCGAAAAATTCGCGGGTGATCGCCGCCGTAATGCCGCGGCCGGCGGCCGCATTCTCCCCGTTGACGACAATCCAATGAGGATTGTATTTCGATCTAAGCTTGGGTAAGCATGTCTTCAGCGCCTTGCGCCCGACCGATCCGACGATGTCTCCGATAAATAACAGTCTAATGGTTAAAACCTCCTGTATATACAGCTGTATGCAAGGAAAAAGAAGTGGCTCGATCAGCCACTTCTTTCTCACAAGTGAACCTTATTATTTGGCGTATTCCACTGCGCGGGTCTCGCGGATCACCGTGACCTTGATGTGGCCCGGATAATCGAGCTCACTCTCAATCTTCTTGGTAATATCACGAGCCAAGCGGAATGCCTCGGTATCGTCCACCTTCTCCGGCTGCACCATGACGCGAACCTCACGTCCGGCTTGGATGGCGAAGGATTTCTCAACACCCTCGAACGATTCGGAGATTTCCTCAAGCTTCTCTAGACGCTTGATGTACGTCTCCAGCGTTTCTCTGCGTGCTCCCGGTCTGGCTGCGGACAGTGCATCCGCCGCGCCTACGAGCATCGCGATAACGGAAGTTGCCTCGGTATCGCCGTGATGCGAAGCGATACTGTTAATAACGACCGGATGCTCCTTGTACTTCTTGGCGATTTCCACGCCGATCTCCACGTGCGAGCCTTCCACCTCGTGGTCGAGCGCTTTGCCGATGTCGTGAAGAAGCCCGGCACGCTTCGCCAATGTCACGTCTTCTCCGAGCTCTCCCGCCATCAAACCGGCCAGATAAGCGACCTCCATAGAATGCTTCAATACGTTCTGACCATAGCTTGTACGGAACTTCAACCGGCCCAGGATCTTGATCAAGTCCGGATGCAGCCCATGAACGCCAGTTTCGAAAGTCGCCTGTTCGCCGTGCTCGCGAATCCGCTCGTCCACTTCTTTGCGGGATTTCTCCACCATCTCTTCGATTCTTGCCGGGTGAATACGTCCGTCCGCTACCAATTTCTCTAAGGACGTCCGGGCAATCTCGCGGCGAATCGGGTCGAAGCCGGACAAAATAACGGCTTCCGGGGTGTCGTCGATAATCAGGTCGATACCGGTCAAGGTTTCGAGTGCACGGATGTTGCGACCTTCCCGACCGATAATGCGTCCCTTCATCTCTTCATTAGGCAAAGACACGACGGATACCGTCGTCTCGGCTACATGATCAGCCGCACACCGCTGTATGGCGAGTGTGATGATGTCTCTAGCCTTCTTGTCGCCCTCTTCTTTGGCTTGCTGCTCGATTTCTTTAATCAGTTGTGCGGTTTCGTGGCGAACTTCCTGTTCTACGTTGCTCAAGATGATCTGTTTCGCGTCATCCATCGTAAGCGAGGAAATTCGCTCCAATTCGGAAACTTGATCCCGGTAAATCTGATCAATTTGCGATTGGGTTTCTTCGATTCGTTTCTCTTTGTTGGCGACCTGCTCCTCTTTACGCTCGAGAGATTCCAATTTTTTATCCAGCGATTCCTCTTTTTGCAACAATCGTCTTTCTTGTCGTTGAGTTTCATTCCGACGGTCACGAATGTCTTTTTCAGCTTCGGTTCGCAGCTTATGAATTTCATCTTTGGCTTCGAGAACCGTTTCTTTTTTCAGTGCTTCCGCTTCTTTACGCGCACTTTCCACGATTTGAAGGGCGGCATGTTCGGCACTGGAAATTTTCGCTTCTGCAAGGGACTTGCGGATAAAATAACCGATCCCGAAGCATAGTGCACCAACAACGAGAATTGCCAGGATCCAGATGACTGTGGGTGTAGACATCAGTTCACCTCCCTCGTTGTTTCTCCAAGGGGTAAGCTTGGGATATTCAGGTTTTTTAATCCATTCAGCTTGCGTTAGTAAAGTAAAAATTGGCGATTTTACTTTGCGAATCTTCTCTTTGGGCTGACAAAGATCGATTCCGTAAATCATGAATGTACAACAACATTTTATAGGTTGTGAAGAAAGCTTGTCAAGCTGTTGACAGCTATCCCCCAAATAATAAAGACCAATCTGAGTAAAACGGACTAGCTGCCGTTCATTCGAAATCGTTCTCTTCGGAAAGCTCCAGCCACTCCTCGCCGCCTGTACCATGAGGCATGCGCGCCATCACCTGGCTAACCACACTGCTAGAATACCCGCGCCGCTGTAAAAAACCGGCGATTTTTCGCCGCGCCTTGAGTGGATCCTCCTCCCAGGCTCTGCGGTATCGCTTGCTGGCTAGCTGGTAAGCCGCTTCCGTTTCCGTCTTCTCATCCACCTGGTCAAGTGCTGCCAATATATCATCCTTCGGAATGCCCTTCTGCTGCAGCTCCTGCTTGATCCAGTGCCGGCCTTTCTTCTGCGACTCGGATCGCTGCTTGGCCAGCATCTCAGCGAACAGCCCATCATTGAGATAGCCCTCATTCCGCAGGCGAGATATCACATGTCCGATGACCTCATCTTCAGTTTCCTTCTGCTTCAGCCGTTGGCGGATTTCGAATTCGGACCGCAGACGGCTTGACAGCAGGCGGATTGCGCTTAAATAGGCCCGATACCGCTCCTCCTCGGTCAAGATGCGTGTATACTCTTCCGCCTCGATGTGAACCCCTTTGAGCAGCCGGTACTTGATCATCAGGTCCTCGTGCACCGAGAACGCGAATACGTCATTCAAAAAGATATTGTACCGCTGCTTGGATCTTGGCTGCCGTTCTATCCTTGTAATGACGCCTTCAAGCGGCGTCCGTTCCGTCTCCTCTGTCATGCCCAGCTTCCCTCCGCAATGAAAGGCAAAAAGGGCACCCTTTCCGGAAGAAAAGGTGCCCTGTGCCTGTTATTCCAATACTGCCAATTCCTCTTCGTCTTCCAGCTCGTCGTCCGTATTCGGCCCCGACACCGTGATCAGGTTGCTGTTCTCACGGATTTTCTGCTCAATCACGTCTGCAACATGAATATTTTCCTTGAGGAACTGCTTGGCATTCTCACGACCTTGTCCAAGACGGTCGTTGTTATACGAATACCAGGCCCCGCTCTTCTGGATAATATCCATCTCCGTCGCAATATCGACCAGACTGCCTTCGCGGGAAATGCCTTCCCCGTACATGATATCGATCTCAGCCTGCTTAAACGGTGGAGCTACTTTGTTCTTCACAACCTTGATCCGTGTCCGGTTCCCGACCATATCATTGCCCTGCTTGATGGTCTCAATCCGTCTAACATCCAACCGTACAGAGGAATAGAACTTCAATGCCCGGCCGCCCGGTGTTGTCTCGGGATTTCCGAACATAACGCCTACCTTCTCACGAAGCTGGTTGATGAAGATTGCGATGGTCTTGGATTTGTTGATTGCGCCAGACAGCTTGCGAAGCGCCTGAGACATCAGACGTGCCTGAAGCCCCACATGAGAGTCACCCATCTCGCCTTCAATCTCAGCCCTAGGCACAAGTGCGGCTACGGAGTCGATAACGATGATATCAACCGCGCCGCTGCGCACCAGCGCTTCGGCAATCTCCAAAGCCTGCTCGCCGGTATCCGGCTGGGAGAGCAGCAGCTCGTCGATATTGATGCCGAGCTTGCTTGCATACAACGGGTCCAGCGCATGCTCTGCATCGATGAAAGCCGCGGTGCCGCCCGCTTTCTGAACCTCTGCAATCGCATGCAGCGCTACAGTCGTCTTACCGGAGGATTCCGGTCCGTAGACTTCGATAATCCGGCCGCGCGGGAATCCGCCGATCCCCAGTGCAATATCGAGCGCCAGCGAACCGCTCGGAATCGTCTCTACCTGCATGTGGGTGGACTCACCCAACTTCATAATTGAACCTTTGCCAAATTGCTTCTCAATTTGACGAAGGGCATTTTCCAAAGCTGCTTTACGATCCGTCAAGAGACTCACTTCCTCTTCATCTATTTTCTATGATACTACCATCATAACGCTTTTCTAATCGTTTGCCAAGCTATTTTTCGAACATACATTCGCATTCAAATCCAAATAAAAACCGTAACAAGGGTTGAGGTTGTTACGGTGCTTCCGCATAAACTATTATACTTTATTTTCTATCTAGCGGCAACTATGATTTCAGCCGCTGCCAGAGCTGGTACAGCGCGCTTTTGGAAGCCCTCAGCTTGATCGTAGGGCGGTTGCCGGATATCCGAAGCTCTACAGCCGTAACCGCTTGCCCGCGGACCGCTACGCCCACGTAGACGAGCCCTACGGGCTTGCCCTCCAGTTCTGCGGGACCCGCAACGCC
The DNA here is from genome assembly GCF_038070315.1 of Paenibacillus filicis. Classification (NCBI taxonomy): domain Bacteria; kingdom Bacillati; phylum Bacillota; class Bacilli; order Caryophanales; family Paenibacillaceae; genus Paenibacillus; species Paenibacillus filicis. Next base: position 106,492 of record NZ_JBBPCC010000013.1, read on the forward strand.
TGTCACGGATAATCCGTAATCAGCGCCGCACAGCTCCATGACACACTCCGCCATCGCGCATGCGGTTTCCCTGCTGACGGCGCCAGGAGCCCCCTCGCCTTCGAGCAGCTCGGCCGGCACGCCCAGCACCTGCCGCTTGATTTCATTCGTATAGCTGATCACGCCGCCTACGAAAGCTCCCGAGCCGCCCGCAACCGCCGTCAGCAGATCGGAGAGCTGCCCGCCTGTGCAGCTCTCGGCTACCGCCAGAGTCCGTCCCTCATCGCCCAGCTTGCGAACGATGAACTCCTCGAGCGTCACATCCTGATCGGCATAGATGAATTCGCCTACTCGGCTGCGGATCTCCGCTTCCAGGGGGCGAAGCCTCTGGGCGGCGTCCTCAGGCCCTGTGGCGCGCGTAGTCAGCCGGATCGCAACCTCGCCCTCCTTGGCATAAGGAGCGATCGTAGGGTCTGTCTGTCCGTCGATCAGGTCGATCAGCCGATGCTCCAGCAGCGATTCGCCGATCCCCGCGAATTTCAGGATGATCGAATGCAGCGGCAGCAGATTCTCAATCCGTGCCTGGAGCCAGAGCTTGACCTCATGCTCGAACATCGGCTTCATCTCGCGCGGCGGCCCAGGCAGCACGATATAATGGGTCCCGTCCTGGGTCAGCGCGTTGCCGACAGCAAGCCCCGTTTCATTGGCCAGCGGGGTGCTGCCCTCCAGCATCTGGGCCTGCTTGATGTTGCTTTCCACCATCGGCACGCCGCGATTGGCGAAAAACTCCGTCATCTTGTCCATCGACGGCTGATGGATCACGAGCGGCCAGCCGAGCACCTCGGCCAGCACATCCTTGGTCAGATCGTCCTGCGTCGGACCGAGACCGCCGGTGCAGATGATCAAGTCGGCCCGGCTCTTGGCGATAGCTAGTGCCTCCTTGATCCGGCCTACATTATCGCCCACCACGGTATGAAAGTAGACGCCTATCCCGATTTCAGCAAGACCGCTGGATAAGTACTGCGCATTTGTGTTCGCAATTTGTCCCATCAGCAGTTCTGTGCCGACGGCAATAATTTCAGCTTTCATCAGAGATCCCCTCGATCATTATGTAGGTCTGCGCCCGGATAAACAAAAACAATAGGTTTCCCTACTGTTTTGCAGACGCTATTCGCTAAAGTTCAATACATGCTTGTTTTTCAAAAAGTAGTCGAAGCCCGAATAAAGCGTGATGAGAGCCGCTACCCAGCTGGCTATGAGATCAAAGCGGAAGTCGATGAACGCAAACGGAAAGTTGTTGATGAGCAGCGCGATAATCGCGGTAATCTGCACGCCAGTCTTCCATTTGCCCCACTTGCTCGCCGCCATGACGATGCCTTCCAGCAGCGCAATCTGACGTAAACCGGTCACCGCAAACTCGCGGCTGATGATCACGATCGCGATCCAGGCATCCAGCTTGCCCATCTCGACAAGCGAGATGAGCACAGCGGATACGAGCAGCTTGTCCGCGAGCGGATCAAGCAGCTTGCCCAGATTCGTGACCAGCTTCCGCTTTCTTGCAATATAACCGTCCAAGCTGTCTGTACTGGCTGCAATGATGAAGATCAGTGCAGCGATAATCTGGTTGTACGTAATGGTGAATTGCTCAATGCGCAGATGGGGAAATTTCACGTTGACAAGCAGAAAAAACATAATGATTGGAACCAAAAAAATTCTCGCCACCGTGATCCGGTTGGCTAAATTCATGCCACAACCTCCCCGGATAAATCAAACTCGAACGAATGGGTAACCCGCACCTTGGCGATAGTCCCGATCTGCAGCTCTGCGCCCTTGGCAAAGACCTCGCCGTCGATTTCCGGCGCATCGAACTGGGAGCGTCCGACATACACGTCATTGCGCCCGTCATACTTCTCAATCAGCACGTCGATGACTTGACCGATCCGGCTGCTATTGCGCTCATTGGAGATTTCGCGCTGGATCTCCATCAGCACATTCGCGCGGTAATCCTTGACATCTTCCTTAAGCTGATCCGGCAGGCGGGAAGCTGGCGTATCTTCTTCCTTGGAGTAGGTAAACACGCCGAGACGGTCGAACTGCACGTCGCGGACAAATGCCTTGAGATTCTCAAAATCCTGCTCCGTCTCTCCCGGAAATCCGACTATCAGCGAAGTGCGCAGCGACACGCCCGGTATCCGCTCGCGAATTTTGCGTACCAGCTCGCGCGTATCACGCTGGCGTCCCGGACGGCGCATCCGCTTGAGAATGCTGTCCTCGCTATGCTGAAGCGGCATGTCGATGTACTTGCAGATTTTCGGGTTCGAAGCGATCGTCTCGATCAGCTCGTCCGTAAAGAAGCCCGGATACGCATAGTGAAGCCGCACCCACTCGACCCCCTCCACTTCGCTGACCTTGTTCATCAGGGCCGGCAGCATGAAGGAATCGTACAAATCGGTGCCGTAGTTCGTAGAATCCTGGGCAATCAGACTGATTTCCTTGACGCCCTGCGACGCAAGCTGCTTGACCTCATCGAGAATCGATTCGATGCTGCGGCTGCGGAAGCTCCCCCGCATCAGCGGGATACTACAGAACGTACAGGCATTGTCGCAGCCCTCGGCAATCTTGACATACGCGGTATAGCGTGGTGTTGATACGCGTCTCGGCAGCTTCTTATCATAATTAAACACCGGATTGCCGATTAGAATCGGCCGCTTGCCGGCAAGTGCATCATCGATGATATCGTTGATTTTATCAAAATCGCCCGTGCCGACAATGCCGTCGATCTCAGGCATTTCATTCATCAGTTCTTTCTTATAGCGCTGGGTCAGACAGCCGGAAACGATCAGCGCCTTCAGATTGGCCGTTTCCTTCAGCTCGGCCATGTCCAGAATCGTATTAACCGATTCTTCCTTCGCTGCGTCTATAAAACCACAGGTATTGACGATGATGATGGTCGCGTCTTCCTTGTCCGCCACAAGTTCGTAGCCCCGTTCGTAAACCAGGCCGGACATGATCTCGGAATCGACGAGATTCTTCTCGCACCCCAGAGTAACAACCTTGACTTTCTCTGTCATGAACTTTCCTCCAGAACGGCTATACGCCTTTACTTCCTAACATTTGTAACAAGTATAATATAACCCGTTGAAGAGTGTCAAAATTACGAACAACCCTGCGGCCCCTCGCCACAAGGTTATTCGCCTTATCCCGCCGGAGTCTGGCAGACTAACGGAAATTGATGAATTGCAGGTCCAGCGGCAGATCAGCTTTGCGGAGCAGTTGAATAATCTGCTGGAGATCATCTTTATTTTTGCCGGTAACCCGAATCTGATCGCCCTGAATCTGGCTCTTCACCTTCAGCTTGGAGTCGCGGATCATAATATTAATTTTCTTGGCGATATCCTGGTCGACTCCTTGCTTGACCTTAATGCGCTGGCGTACTGTAGTGCCCGCTGCGGACTCCACCTTGCCGTACTCCAGGTTTTTCAGCGAGATGCCCCGCTTGGCCATTTTGGACTGAAGAATATCGAGCACATTCTGCAGCTTGAAATCATCATCCGAAATGACGACGAGCTCTTCCTTCTCCAGCGCAATGCTGCTCTTGCTGTTCTTGAAGTCAAAGCGCGTAGCGATCTCCTTCTCCGCCTGGTTGATGGCATTATTCATTTCCTGCATGTCAAGCTTGGATACGATGTCGAATGAACTTTCACTACTCATAATTCCTTGCACCCTTCCGTCTCAATATAAAATTTCCTTGACTGCCTTCTCTTGCATACGTTCCTATTCTAACAAAAAAGACACCCGCTGCACAAAGGCACCGCATGTCCGCGATTGTTTATCCCTACGCTTTCACCAAATCCACCTGCAAATTTTTCACATTGGCCTGGTCGCCTACAGGAAAGGTTTGTCCATTGATGGTGATCTCCACGGCGCTCGCCTTGCCGAATCGCAGGGCAGCAGAATCCGTAAGCTCCCAGCTCTTGCTCTCTCCATTCGTCAACAAGCCCTCATGCAGCTGCTTGCGCGGAGTCGACAGAGCGTCGATCTTCATCCAGCACTGGTCTCCGGTGACCTTGACCTCAATTTTCAGCTTATCGGTTCCGCTGACGGAGTAGTAATCAATGCCCCGTTCGCTCTTGGCCAGCTTAACTTCATTCTGTGCCGGTGTTGCCGGGGCTTGCGGCGGCGGGGTCTGAGCCACCGTCCCGCTTCCGCCAGGTGTCTGGTAGGTGTTTCCGGATACCGTGAGCTGGCCCGCCGGCTCGATTTTATCGGAAATTTTCGTCGGCAAATTCTCACTTGCATTGCTTTTTCCGCTATAGTTGACACTCATGAAATAGTAGATGATGCCCAATATAAGCACCACAAAGGAAATGACCATAATACTGGACGCCCACTTGCCGATGCGCTCCGTGTTACGGAATCCGCCGGACCGCTTGGTCCGGATCGTCGCCTCAATCTGCTCAGGCTCCGCCTGCGGAATGACGTTCTGATATAGATTCAGGACTTCGTTCGGGTCCAGATCGACGGCTTCGGCATAGCTCTTGATAAATGCGCGCACATAAAAATTGCCGGGAAGCACCTTGTAATTGCCTTCTTCGATTGCTTCCAGATAGCGTTTGCGGATTTTGGTCATCTCCTGGAGATCGTCAAGCGATATTTTTTTTTCCATTCTCGCTTTTCTCAATAGCAGACCAAGATCAGTCACGCCAGTCACCCTTCCCGTTATGTGTCGTTGTGATTGCTGCTTGATTACCGAAGCCGCTCGCGATTAATAGCTATCGAAGCCTCCGGTGAATGTTTCGTAAGTGATTTCCTCATCAGGTGTCGTACGCAGCTCGACGATGCAATCGAAATCGTCATACGTATATTCCGATTCGCGGATGAAAATATCCGGATGCTCAATCACTTTCGTAGATGGCATGGCCATGATGTCCTGCAGCAGGCTATAATGCTTTTCGTTGGAGCGCAGTGTCGAGACAATGCCGTCGATAATGAACACGTTATTCGGGCTCATCTCATCCTCGGACAGCTGGCTGCGTACCGTTTGGCGCAATAAGGTGGACGATACGAATGTCCAGCGCTTGTTGGCGCACACGCTGCCGGCGATGATCGACTCCGTCTTGCCGACCCGGGGCATCCCGCGCAGACCGACGACATGGTTGCCTTCGCGCTTGAAGACTTCCCCTAGGAAGTCGACCAGAAGACCCAGCTCGTCCCGGGTAAACCGGAACGTCTTCTCGTCGTCGGAATCCCGCTCGATATAACGGCCATGCCGAACAGCTAAAATATCCACAAGCTTGGGTGTACGAAGAGCAGTTATTGTTATATTATCCACTTTTTTTAACATTTTACCCATAAGTTCCACTTTTTCTTCATCCCGCGTCTGCAGAAGCATCCCCCGGGTACGGTCCTCAACCCCATTGATTGTCACGATATTAATATCGAGCATCCCCATCAGAGAGGCGATGTCGCCCAAGAGGCCAGGACGGTTTTTATGTATACGGTATTCCATATACCATTGCTTCATTTCATTCGATTCTGTTCCGTTTATCATAGATAAGGCTCCGATCCTGTTGAATTTGGGGCTAGAAAACTATTCTACAGTATTCGATAAAATCCTCCCGGGCCGGCAAGGAAATTATAAATTCTTCTGTATGCGGATCTCTCGCTCCTCGTAGGGCTGAAGACCCGGCTTCCATGTGCCGGTGCTCATCGTCTGCTGCAGAGACAGCAGAAGTTCGTTCCACTGCAGGTCAACGATCGTTTTGTTCATATCGACAACAGGTACCTGAGCCGACCGGAGCCGCTGCAGCTGTGCCGCATCTAGTGGAGCGAACGCAGCGATCCACGCCGGTCTATGCGCCTTCACGGCGAATTGAAACTGCTGCTGCCAGCCTTCGGCATCGGCCAGATGTATGGTTTCCGCCTCTTCGGCAGGCGCCCACTCAGACGGGATCGGATAGGCCGATGTCGTGACCCACTCTATCGCCCGGTCGGACACAATCTGCTGGCGCACCCACTCCTCCCACTCGCTGCGGAGCCGGCTTTCCTGGACGGCCTTCAAGGTAATATGGGAGCCCTTCACGGCCAGTGTCTGGCGCAGCACCTGATTATCCATCATCAGCCACTTCCGGTTTGTGATCTCTTCGGCTTGGGGGAGGGTAGACTGTACCAGACTATGTCCCGCTACAAACACATAGTCGTAGGCGGTCGTCTTGATCTTGTCCAGCTGCTCTGCCGTCAAGGAGGTCACATCCGGGATCCATTCGAATGCCAGCTGCTTGGTGTTTCTCCACTCTGTCAATGCATTCTGCAGCCGCTGTCTCGCGTCCGCAGACAATGTGGGGTCCGTGACCACAAGCAGGGAAGATTTGCTCTGAAGAAGTGCCGGGTCTATCTTTGGAATTTGCTTGCCGCAGGCCGTACAAAGAATCATCAGCACGCCAAACAAAACCCAGGTACGAACGAATGCCTTCATGTAAATCATTGCCCTCATTTCCTGAACGTTAAGACCAAGCCTCTCTTGATCGTTGTCTTTAGTATAAACGTTTCCGGGAATCAATCCAAGCGGAAGGCGAACACATAGGAAAAGCCTCCTGCTAGAGGAGGCCGGTAAAATAACGATATGATTAATTGTGTGCTTTGGCGAGCTTAACCATGGTGGAAGCAAGCGCTCTGCGCTCCTGCTCGTCCGCGATATCCCATAGTTCCTTCAGCACGCGCTCTTCTTTGTTCTCGGGGTCTACCTTATCGGATAAAAACTCCCCGATCTGGAAGGCCAGCTTGGAAATGGTTTCTTCGCTCATCCCCGCTTTTTCCGCTTGCTCGACGCGCTCACCCAAAAATTCTTTCCACCGGTCAAAAATTTTCAGTACCGTAGCCATGCTCGAATTCCTCCCTTAGAAGTCAGTTTGACGTTACAAAGGTTAGAGTTCGCAAAATCCGGCAGCTTTATACCGCCCTAAGTCAGCCAGCCTCCGTTGGGACTGATGATTTGTCCGGTAATATAGCCAGATTCGGGCAATGCAAGAAAATAAACGAGCGATGCAATCTCGTCCGGCTGACCGAACCGGCCTGCCGGAATGTCATTCTCCAGCGCGGCCTTCTCAGCGGCATCGAATCCGGCCATCATCTTCGTATCGACAGCTCCGGGAGCTACGGCATTGACCGTAATACCGGAAGGGGCCAGCTCCTTGGCGAGCGCTTTGGTAAAGGCATTCATACCGCCCTTGGCCGTGGAGTAAGCTACCTCGCAGGAAGCGCCCGAGATGCCCCAGATGGACGATACGTTAATAATCCGCCCGAATTTCTGGGCGACCATAGCCGGCATGAATTCGCGGGTCATTAGAAACATGCCCTTCAGGTTAATGCCCATCATGTCGTCCCACTCTTCCTCGCTCACATCCGCCAGCATCCCATAATGCGAGATGCCGGCATTGTTCACAAGAATATCAGGTACAAGCCCATGCTGCTCCAGCTTCTCCTTCAACCGCAAAATCTGCTCGCGTGAGCGCAGATCGGCGGTTACCGTGAGCACACGAGCTCCGTAACGCATGCATTCGCGTGCCGTTTCATTGGCCCCCTCATGCGATTGGAGATAGTGAATGATCACGTTCATCCCAACAGAAGCAAAGCGGCGGGCGATCGCAGCCCCGATGCCGCGGCTCGCCCCTGTTACAAGTACCGTTTGTTCGGTAAACGATTTAGCCGGAGGAGAGGTCATTTTGTCTCGCCTTGGACAATGGACGCAGCAAGCTGATTCCAATCGAAATGAGAAGCAAGCAAAGCGTTAATGTCCTCTACCTTCAGTTCCTCGTACAAAGGCAGCACGTCGAACAGATCCGCATCCTTGAACCGGTACTTCGTGAATTCATTGGCAATCGCCTCCGGGGAATTCAGTTGACGCAGGAATGCCCCGATTTTCTTCCGCTTGCTCCGTTCGAAATCCGCCTGATCGACTCCGGTCTGCTTGACCTGGTCAATTTCTTCCCGGATCCGGGAAATCAGCTGCTCAGGGTCTTTCGTATCGCCGCCTATGACGGAGAATGCATACCCTTCCGCAATGTTGTATTCCGATCCGAAGCTATCCGAGATCAACTGCTCGTCATATAGCTTCTGATAAATCGCCGAGCTCGGGCTGAGCAAAGCATCCAGCAGCACCCGCATCGCAAGCTCGCGCCTCAGCATCTCGCGGCCGCGCAGCGGCTGTCCCGGCTCCTTGCAGCCGAACAGGCACTTCGGTACCGAAACCTGCAGCTTGATCGTGTTGCGAGCCTGCTTGACGGCTGCAGGCTCGTTATCGAAGAGCCTGTGAATCTCGCCTTGCGGCTTAAACGTCTTGCCCGCCTGATTGCTGCGGACCAGCTCCATCATTTCGTCGGCATCCACCCCGCCAACGATAAATAAACTCATGTTGGTCGGATGATAGAACGTATGGTAGCACTCATACAGCATTTCTTTCGTAATTTCTCCGATCGAGGCGACCGTCCCCGCGATATCGATATGTACCGGATGAACATGATACATCGTCTCAATCAGGCCGAAATAGGAGCGCCAGTCCGGGTTATCGGCATACATATTGATTTCCTGGCCGATGATGCCTTTCTCCTTCTCAACGTTTTCATCCGTAAAATAAGGATTTTGGACGAAATTAATTAAGGTAGTCAGGTTTTCCCGGATCTGACCTGTTGCCGAGAAGAGATACGCGGTACGATCAAAGCTCGTGAAGGCATTGGCCGAGGCTCCCTGCGCCGCAAAGACAGCGAAGATGTCTCCCTCCGGCTCCTCGAACATCTTATGCTCCAGAAAGTGTGCGATGCCATCCGGAACCTTCTGCTCCTGCTGGCCTTCTACACGGAAATGATTATCAATCGAACCATACTTTGTGGAGAAGGTGGCGTAGGTTTTCTGAAAACCAGGCTTCGGCAGTATAAATACGGACAGGCCGTTAGGCAATGTTTCCGCGTACAAGGTTTCTTTCACCTGAGGGTAAGGGATGGTTTGCATTTATTGTCCCCCTTTGCTATCGGTCAAAAAGTAAATGGTGTCTAGCGCAACACTTTGCGCTATCGCCTGAATCTGTGCAGGCGAGGTGTTCTCGACCGCTTCGATCAGCGTAGGCACGGTACGCTCCGCACCGGATAACCGGTTATTAAAATCGAAGGCAATCAACTCGAACGCTGAGTCCTGTAGCTCGCGCAGATGGCCCGTAATCATCGCCTTCGTCTGCTGCAGCTCGGTTTCACTGATCCGGCCTTCCTCCATCGCCTGCAATTGCTCCTTAATGATGGCGACTGCCTTCTCATAGTTCGCAATCTCGATGCCGGACTGAATCGTCAGAATGCCTTTGTGGCCGTCCAGACGCGAGGAGGCGTAATAGGCAAGGCTCGCCTTTTCCCGTACATTGGTGAAGAGCTTGGCATGCGGATATCCTCCCAAAATACCGTTGTACATCAGCGCAGCCGGATACGAGTCGTCCCCATAGGAAGTAGGAATGCGCAGCCCCAGGTTCAGCTTGCCCTGATTGACATCCAGCCGCTCCACCACTTCCTTCACTTGCGATACCTCGCGGTGCTCGGTCTTGAGCGAATAATCCGTTTGCTCCTGCCGGTCGATAGCGAAATAATCCGACACCAGTGGCAGTACGGCCTCCAGCGTTGTATTGCCGACGACGTATATATCGATCGGCGCCTGCTGCAGCCAGCTCTCATAAACAGCCGTCAACGACTCCGCGTCCAGCCTCGCCAGATCTTGGATTCTGCCTAGCGGATGCAGGCGGTAAGGCTCGCCGCTGCACATCTCCTCCAGGCAGCGCTCGGCTGCATAACGGATCTTGTCATTGATAATCGCTTCCAGCTTTTTCTGTACGGTCGCTTTCTCCGACTCCAGATATTTTTTGACGAGTCGGCCTTCCTCACGAGCAGGTTGGGTAACCGCCTCTCCCAGGAACTGCAGGCCTTGACGAAGCAGTGACTCCGGGCTGGAGACGAAGTCATCGTGGATGATATCCATCCGGAATTGGACCATCTGGTAATCGCCGCGCTTATATACGTCAAAGCCAAAGCCTGCTCCATACAAATCATCAAGTCTTTCCCGAAACTGCTTGGTTTCAGGAAACGACTTGCTGCCGCGCCGCAGCACGAACGGAATGAGAGCGGTCGGCGTGACCGTATCCTCTTGCAGAGGGCGACCCACATACGCAGATATCGCAAACGTCTTGAATTGATCGGTAGGCAGAACGTGTACGCGTATGCCCCGCACCGTTCCCCTTTCGAATTGTACCTGTTTCATTGCCGCAGCAACTCCTCTCGACATCGCATTACCGCCTTTCCGGTTATGTTCCATTATATTCCTGTATAAACAGAAGAAGCAACCGCTACGAAAAGGGTTACTTCTTCGCCCTGCTATTTGCAGAAAATATGCTTGCCGATCGTTTTCACCTGCGGACGGGTCCAGATCCACTTGGATGTCGCCGTCTCGGGATTGAAATAGTATTCGCAGCCGTTAGTCGGATCTGAGCCGTTCACCGCTTCCTGGACCGCCTTGAACGATGTTTCGTTAGGCGTCAGCCAGATCTGGCCGTCTGCTACAGCCGTGAAGGCACCCGGCTGGAAGATGACACCAGAGACGGTGTTCGGGAAGTTGGCTGATTTCACACGGTTCAGAATAACCGCCGCTACAGCCACTTGACCGATATACGGCTCGCCGCGGGCTTCGCCGTTGACCGCATTGGCCATCAGCTTGAGATCCTCTTGGGAAAGGCCCAGCTTGGTCGCTTGCGTCATTCCCGAAGGCACGGAGCTTGGAGCTCCTCCCCCGCCACCGCCTGCTGCCGAGCCTCCTCCTGCAGTGCCTGTTTTGCCGGAGGTGCTCCCTGTTACCCAGGGAGGCAGATCTTCGGCTTTCGCTTTCCAATCCTTCGTCGCTTCCCAGAGCTTCAGCTTGGTCTTGTCTCCCGCGATACCGTCCACGGACAGACCGAATTCGGATTGGAACCACTTGAGCGACTTGAGCGTTTGATAGCCGAAATCGCCGTCCACATTCCCCTTATAGAATCCGAGATACTTCAGCCTTCCCTGAAGCTCATACGTATCGGCTGTGCCGGAAGCCCCGTAGCGGATCTCATTCTTACTGAAGGTCTGCTCGATGTGAAGCCTATGCTTCAGTTCAAGCCCGCCAAACAGCACAGCAACCAGTGAAACGGTGATCACTATCAATCGTTTGTTCATGTGCGGCAACTCACCTTTCCCGCCATCAGATTGGCAACCTAATATAAGGTTATTATGAGAAAGGGAATGCATCATTATTCAAGCTTGGCGTTTCATCCGGGATTTGTCAGTTAGGCGGCATCAAGCCGTTCACTAGGCTAAGAACTCATCCGGTTCATCTGGTACTGCTCCATCGATACGAGCACCTCACGCGGCTTGCTTCCCTCGTAAGGCCCGACAACGCCTCTCGCTTCCATCGTGTCGATCAGCCTCGCCGCACGCGTATAACCGATCCTCATGCGCCGCTGGAGCAGGGAAACGGATGCCTGCTTCGCTTCCAGAATAATCTGGACAGCCTGCTCGTACAGCTCATCCTCGAACACACCTTGCTCATCCTGCTTGTCTTCGACTTGCGGAACCATATCCTCCACATATTCAACCTGCCGCTGAGTCCGTACAAAATTGCACACCGTCTCGACTTCCTGATCGGACAGGAACGCTCCCTGTACCCTCACTGGTTTGGAAGCACCCATAGGCAAGTACAGCATATCGCCCCGGCCTAGCAGCTTCTCAGCCCCCGCGGAATCCAGTATAGTCCGTGAGTCCACCTGTGAGGATACGCCGAAGGCAATTCTCGACGGAATATTGGCTTTGATAACCCCCGTAATTACATCTACGGACGGACGCTGTGTGGCGATCAGCAGATGAATGCCTGCCGCCCGCGCCATCTGGGCTAGCCGGCAGATCGCATCCTCTACGTCATTGGCCGCCACCATCATCAAATCAGCCAATTCGTCGACGATGACGACGATATATGGCAACGGAACACCCGTCTGCGTTTCGACCAGCATATTGTTGTATCCCTCGATATTCCGCGTTCCGCTCTTGGAGAACAACTCATAGCGCTTTTCCATCTCCACGACGACCTTTTTGAGCGCCAGCGAGGCTCGTTTCGGATCGGTGACTACAGGCGCAAGCAAATGAGGGATGCCATTATACACATTGAGCTCGACCATCTTGGGATCGATCATCAGGAACTTGACCTCATCCGGCTTGGCCTTGAACAAAATACTCGTAATAATGCCGTTCACGCATACCGATTTCCCTGACCCTGTAGCTCCCGCGACCAGCATATGCGGCATCTTCGATAAATTGCCGACAATCGGCTGTCCGGAAATGTCCCGTCCCAGCGTAATCGAGAGTCTCGAAGACGCATCCTGGAAGGCTGCCGTCTCCATAACTTCCCGCATCGTGACGATGGACACTTCCGTATTCGGCACCTCGATGCCGATAGCGGACTTGCCGGGAATAGGCGCTTCCATCCGGATATCCTTGGCAGCGAGCGCCAGCGCGATATCATCGGTCAAACTCACAATCCGGCTGACCTTCACTCCAACATCGGGCTGAATCTCATAACGCGTGACTGCCGGACCGCGTACAACCTCCAGCACCTTGGCCCTCACGCCAAAGCTTTCCAGCGTGGCCTCCAGCTTGCGTGCAACCGCCTTGTAATCGAGCGAATCGCCTCCCTTGCCGGAAGCCGGCTTCGAGAGCAATTGCAGGGAGGGCAGCTCGTAAGGGATCATGAGCGGCTTGGCTTTGATATCGAAATCCTCACCACTGCCCTCGGCCACCTCACCCCGGGCTTCGGCAGATTCCTCTGCTGGCTGTCCCGAAGCTGCCGCTCCGGCTACCACGGTCAGTCCAGTACCGCCTGCCGCGTGATTCCGATCTGGAACCTCGCTTGTGTAAGTCTCTTGACGAACCTGCTCCTGAAAGTCGCGGATAACCGGGATCGGAGAATCCATTTCCTGCTCCTCTTGTATCCTAGCCGCATCATCATCTGAATGCCTATCATCGGCTGCGTACACCGTAACTTCTTCGTCTGCTTCCTCCTGCTCTCCTGAAGCTTTCGCTTTACGCTTATGGGTCGTCTTACCCTCATCGTCAGATGGCTTGAGCAATTCGAAGAAAAGAGAGCGTTTCTTCCCTTCCGGTTTGCGAGCTTTGGCGGCAGGCTTGTAGGATTCTTCACTGAACTCGTCGTCATCCGCCTGCGCGTGAAGTACGGGAGCGGCAGCCTTTTTCTTGCGCGCTGCCGCTTCAGCCGTCCGGGCCTGACGCCGCTCCAGCGCCTTCTGTCTCAGAAATTGCCCAAGCAGCGTATCCTTGAATGCTTTCCCTGCGCGGAGCTTCTCCGCCAAATCGCCGATCGACCATCCGGTAACCAGACTGAGTCCCGCAAGAATCAGTGTGATCTGAATCAGTCTGGCGCCCAAATTCCCGAACATAAAGAAAAAGACCGCATAGAGGATGGCCCCGATCATCCCGCCGCCAACACTGTCGGTCAGGATGTTTTGTCCCTGTGCGCTGCTTTCCAGTCCGTCGACCAGACTTGTCCACGTCTGCGATACAATTTGTCCAGCTTCGAAGTTAGCCTTGGGGAAAAGCATAGCGAACAGGCTGATGTGGCTCATCAGCAGCAGAGACAACAAAATCAGCAGCAAGCCGGTCTTTCTCGCCGTCCGCCAGAGCGGCCAGCGGCGCTTCATCATCGCATAGAGGGCTACGTATATGAATACAAGGGGGATGATGAAATCCCACGTTCCGATCACGAATCGGAATAAGTATGTTAGCGAACGGGCTACCGAGCCTTCGCGGGACAACGCAATGACAGATAGCGTCAGTATGAGTATCCCGTAGAGCTCGAATTTTAAATTTGTTTTGATTCCTTTGCCCTTCTTCTTCCTTTTGGCCAACGCCGTTCACCCCCGTCAGCTCATTATACCATAAACTGGGGTGAAAACATACGTTTCCATTTTCTCAGAATAACTGACCGCCCATTGTTGGCTTAAATTCAATGATCTGCCCTGGGGCCAGCCTAGGGTTGAGATAATCCTCCAGCTTACAGTCGATCAGCCTGACAATAGCTGCCTGCGAGCCATTCAGCGGCTGCACCTGCATGGTGATGCCATTTACCGAAATCTCCATCGGCGACGGCATGGCAGGGGGAGGAGCATCAAATCCGTCCATCACCACATCCATAGGAAGTACGGTATAATGGGTCATTGTATCATCCCGCCCGTCTGCTGCTTCCGCCGTTCCTCAATCAAATCATTGAGCTTACGGATGGCCTCTCCGATCCCTCCCAGACTGTCCATCAATCCGTACCTAACGGCATCCGCTCCGATGACTGTCGTGCCGATATCACGAGTCAGCTCACCGGTTTTGAACATCAGCTCCTTGAACTTCTCCTCCTCGACCCTTGAATGCCGGGTTACAAATCGAATGACGCGCTCCTGCATTTTATCCAGGTATTCGAAGGTTTGCGGCACTCCGATGACAAGGCCGTTAAGACGAATCGGATGGATCGTCATCGTGGCGGTTTCCGCAATGATCGAGTAACTCGCCGAAACGGCAATCGGCACCCCGATGCTATGGCCTCCTCCCAATACAAGCGTCACCGTCGGCTTGGATAGTGTAGCGATCATCTCCGCAATCGCCAGACCGGCCTCCACATCGCCTCCGACCGTATTCAAAATGATCAATACGCCTTCTATTTTCTGATTTTGCTCGGCCGCTACCAATTGCGGAATCAAATGCTCATACTTCGTCGTTTTATTCTGAGGCGGGAGCACGACATGCCCTTCTACCTGCCCGATGATGGTCATACAAAATATATTGGATTCCCCGTTCGGCACAGCCGTTTGTCCAAGCTGCTGAATCGCCTCTACCGCTCCATTTTTACGTATATCTTCTGGCGACGGATTACCCGGCGGTTGTACCGGTGCTTGCGGTTGCTGTTCCAGCTTTTCATTGTTCAACATTCACAACCCCCTCACAGATGTCCAAATCTGCCTTTAGTATGGGTCCACCCGCCAGGAATATGCGCGCAAGCAAAAAGCTTCCCTTGATCGCGGCGGCAGCCGGCCCGGGAAGCTTTCTGGACTTGCGGTTAAAGCTTATAGGTAAAGTGTCAAGTGACTAATGCGAGTGACTAGACTTCCATAATGATTGGAAGAATCATTGGTCTTCTTCTGGTTTGTTCATATAAAAATCGTCCGAGTGCGTCCTTCACATGTGTTTTGAGGGACGCCCACTCATTCACGTTCTCATTCATCAATCGGTGCAACGTGCTTGTTACGATCCGGTTCGCCTCGTCAAGCAGTCCTTCGGACTCCCGAACGTAAACGAAGCCTCTGGAGATAATATCCGGTCCGGATAAGATCTTCCCGTCTTGCTTGCTGAGCGTTACCACGACGACCAGAATGCCGTCCTGGGACAGCAGCTTGCGGTCGCGAAGCACGATATTACCAACATCGCCCACACCCAAACCGTCAATCAGCACGTTACCGGAAGGTACCTTCGAGCCTTTGCGGGCAACGCCGTCCAAAATCTCAACGGTCTCCCCGTTATCCACGATGAAGATATCCTCACGCGGGATTCCGACAGACTCTGCAAGCAGCCCGTGATGACGAAGCATCCGGTACTCTCCGTGAATCGGGATAAAGTACTTGGGACGCATGATATTGAGCATCAGCTTGAGCTCTTCCTGGCTGCCGTGGCCCGATACGTGGACGCCTGTAACCGAACCCGGTCCATAGATAACATGCGCTCCGATGCGCATCAGCTCATCGACCGTACGTCCTACGTAGCGTTCATTGCCCGGAATTGGCGTCGCCGCAATGATAACCGTATCCCCTGGTAAAATATCAATCTTGCGGTGTGTGGAACGAGCCATCCGCGTCAAAGCCGACATCGGCTCACCCTGGGAACCCGTGCAGAGAATGACGACACGGTCTGCAGCCAGCTTATTGACTTCCTCCGGCTCAATCAGCATGCCGTCCGGAATATTCAAGTAGCCCAGCTCGCTGGCAATCGATACGACATTCACCATGCTCCGGCCGATGACGGTAAGCTTGCGGCGTGTAACCTGGCAAGCGTCAATAACCTGCTGAACCCGGTGAATATTGGATGCGAACGTCGCGATGATGACGCGCTGCTTCGCTTTGCGGAACACCTCTTCGATTTCCGCACCTACACTGCGCTCCGAGCCTGTATAGCCTGGACGTTCCGAGTTCGTGCTGTCAGACAGCAAGGCAAGTACGCCCTGCTGTCCGAGCGCCGCCATCTTGTGCAAATCGGCATACTGATCATTCACAGGAGTCTGGTCGAATTTGAAGTCCCCGGTGTGTACAACATTTCCCTCAGGAGTTGCCAAGCACACGCCGACCGAATCCGGAATACTGTGATTGGTCTTAAAGAATGTGGCTGTGATCGTACCGAGCTTCAGCTCCGAATCCGACGTGATGATGGAGCGCTTGGTTTCTCCAAGCAACCCGGCTTCCTTCAGCTTCGTTTCGATCAGTCCCATGGTCAAACGCGTGGCGAATAGCGGAACATTCAGGCTTCTGAGGACGTAAGGCAGACCTCCGATGTGATCCTCATGTCCGTGCGTAATCAGAATGCCGCGCACCTTATCGCGATTTTCTGTCAGGTAGGAAATGTCGGGAATGACAATATCGATACCAAGCATGTCCTCTTCAGGAAACTTAAGACCGCAGTCCACCACCACAATATCGTTGGCATATTGCACAACGTACATATTCTTACCGATCTCGCCCACGCCGCCAAGGGCAAAGATCGTCAATTTATCTATATTTTTCTTAGACAAAGTATTGAAACCTCCTCCATTTATTTGACGACGATTATTCATATGAACGTACAAACCCATTACTAAACCGCACCAGTCACTTGGCACCATTATACATGAAAGAATCTTGACTTTACAAGTAAGCTTATATACAAATGCTCACCTTAAACCTGGTACTTGTTAGAGTAACCAAAAAAAGAAAACCGATGCCGCGAGCGGCACCGATTCATCGAAGACTTCATCCAAGCAGGGAAGCAATGAATTGTCCTTCTTGTTCGGTCACATTCACGAGCGGGAGCCGCACGCCGCCCACCTGCACGCCTCTCAGGTTCAGCGCATGCTTCACCGGAGCAGGATTAGGTACACGATGCGGGCAGAAGAACAATCCTCTGAAAACCGGCAGAAGCTTGCCATGCCATTCGGCCGCTTCCTTCACATTCCCCTGTAAATAGGAGTTTATCATAGATTTCATTTCTTTTCCAATCACGTGAGAAGCCACGCTGATAATTCCGTGCCCACCAACGGCCAAAGCCGGCAGCGCTGTCGTATCATCGCCGCTGTACACAAGGAATCCTGGAGCTGCGCCCGCGACAATTTGCGTAAGCTGATCCGTGTCTGCACAGTCCTTGGTCGCTACGATATTCGGTATCTGCGATAAGCGGATGGTGGTGTCAGGATCAATATTCACGCCTGTACGACCAGGTACGTTATACAGAATAACCGGAATCGATACGGATTCCGCGATGGCTTTGAAATGCTGGTAGAGTCCTTCCTGCGAAGGCTTGCTGTAATAAGGAGCGACAAGCAGCAGCGCATCTACGCCAAGCTTCTCGGCCTCCTGGGACAAGTGAATCGAATGGGCCGTATTGTTGCTCCCGGTCCCCGCGATTATTTTAGCCCTGCCTTCAACATGCTTGACGGCTGCCTCGAACAGACGGAGCTTTTCCTCATCGTTTACCGTCGGGGATTCCCCGGTAGTTCCGCATACGACAAGGCTGTCGCTTTGCTGCTCATCTATCAAATAATCAAGCAATTTGTCAAATTGAGCCCAATCCACTTGGAGCTGCTCATCGAACGGAGTAACCATTGCTGTAATCAATCTTCCGAAATCCACGACATTCTCCTCCTGATTGTGATGATCTATTTATTCAGCTTGAATTTACGGTGAAGTGCTCTTACCGCCTGTACCATATCCTGGCCTTCAACCAAAGCCCAGATTGTCGTATTGGAGTCCGCAGACTGCAGGATGTGAATATCCTGATCCGTCAATGCTTCCACGATCATCGCCATAATGCCCGGAACGCCATTCATGCCGCCCCCGATAATCGATACCTTGGCGCATCCGCCGGTGACGACAGGCGACAACCCCAGCTCCTGCAGCGCCTCAATCGCCCGCTTCGCTTCTGAATCGAA
The DNA here is from genome assembly GCF_038070315.1 of Paenibacillus filicis. NCBI lineage: Bacteria > Bacillati > Bacillota > Bacilli > Caryophanales > Paenibacillaceae > Paenibacillus > Paenibacillus filicis. The sequence continues at coordinate 124,741 of NZ_JBBPCC010000013.1, forward strand.
GACCGTGTACGTCACGCCCAATGGATTCACATTGATAAAATCAACGCTGATACGTTCCTCAGCCATGGCCTTGAACACGCGGAGCTGAAGGTCAAACATCCCCTCTGGAGCAGCTACCCGGATCTGCGATATGCCGGCTGCATGGGCAATTCCCGTGACGAATCTGTCATGAACGGTCCCTGCCGCCCTAACGAGATCCGGATGCGTGACCAGCGTCCCGGGATCCCTGGAGAAGGTTGAGCGCACGCGAACAGGGATGCCCGCATGCATCGCCACTTCTACAGCCCTGGGATGGATCACCTTGGCCCCCAGATGAGCCATGTTGCATATCTCGGCGTAAGACACCACCTCAAGAGCCTTGGCATCCTCTACAATCCGCGGGTCTGCGGTCAAAATTCCGCTTACATCGGTAAAGATATCAACCATCTCCGCCTTCAGCGCAGCACCAAGTGCTGTCGCGGATGTATCGCTGCCCCCCCTGCCGAGGGTGGTCAGATCTCCGCTAGCGGCAGCGCCTTGAAATCCCGCCACAATCACTACCAGCCCCTGCTGCAGGGCTTCGATTACGCGTTCTGGAGAGATGGAGATGATCTGTGCGTTACCGTAGTCGTTATTCGTTTTAATACCGGCTTGAGCGCCTGTGAACGCGGTAGCGGGAATACCCTCCGCCTGGAGCAAACTGCATAAGGTTGCGGCCGATATCAGCTCACCGCAGCCCAGCAGCATGTCTCGCTCTCTGGCAGGCAGCCGATCCCCGTTCTGGCTGATCCAACCCAACAACGTGTCCGTAGCATAGGGCTCGCCCTTCCGTCCCATAGCCGATACGACAACAACTGGTGCAAGTCCTTGATCAATGGCTTCCCGGATATGTTCAATAACATGTGCTCTGGCTTCGGCTGTGGAAAGGGAGGTGCCCCCAAATTTCTGCACCAGGATCTTCAATCAGATCTCCCTTTCTCCATGAGCATTCATTTCATGAAGCAAAAGCCTGGCTTCCTGCCACTAAGGACAGGAAGCCAGACGAATAGGCATGATTCTAATTCTGTTCGATCGCGATGTATTCCGCAATCTGCACGGCATTCCAGGCTGCGCCCTTCAGCAGGTTGTCGGATACGATCCACAGGTTCAGCGCCCGCGGATTGCTGAGATCGCGGCGTACACGCCCGACGAACGTTTCCAGCTTCCCGGCAGCTTCGGTTGCGAGCGGATATTCCTGCTCAGCCGCGTTGTCCTGAAGTACGATTCCCGGCGAGTCTGCGAGAAGCTGCTTAACTTCCTCCACGTCGAAGTCGGATTTCAGCTCCACATAGACGGACTCGGAATGACCATAAACTACCGGGATACGAACGCAGGTTGCCGTTACTTCCAGCGTGTCGTCGCCCATGATTTTCTTCGTTTCGTTGATCATCTTCATCTCTTCGTAAGTAAATCCGTTATCGACGAATTTGTCGATCTGCGGAATAGCGTTGAAGGCAATCTGATGCTTCTTAGGCAGCGATCCTACTGGCAAGATCTTAGGCTCTACTTCACGGCCGTCAAGGACCTCGCGGGATTGGCGCAGCATCTCCTGAATAGCGCTTGCTCCTGCTCCGGAAACCGCCTGGTACGTGGACACGATGATCCGGGAAATACCGTAACGGTCATACAACGGCTTAAGCGTTTGAACCATTTGAATCGTCGAGCAGTTCGGGTTGGCAATGACACCCTTGTGATCGCTGACTTTATCGATATTGACCTCCGGCACAACCAGCGGAGTTTCAGGGTCCATCCGGAAAGCACTTGTGTTATCGACGCAGACCGTTCCGCGGCTGATCGCTTCGGGGATGAGCGCTTTACTTACGTCTCCTCCAGCGCTGAACAGAGCAATGTCCACACCCTCGAAGGAATCCGGAGTTGCCTCCTGCACAACGATATCCTGTCCTTTAAACGCTATCTTGGAGCCAGCCGAACGAGCAGAAGACAGCAGCTTCAACTCTTGAATGGGGAAATTCCGCTCAGCCAGCAAACGGATAATTTGTTCTCCTACGGCACCTGTTGCGCCTACGACGGCAACGTTAAACAACTTCTGATTCGACATGTAGTTCTCTCCCCTGCGGTAAATGATGACTTATACGCTGATTCTGCTTATTGCTTGTAAGGTGAATCAATAATTAAATCGTTCGATCAGCATCGGCTGAAGCTGCTTGCCGGCCAGCGCGGCCTCGCATGTCTCCATAATCAGATCCATACGGGCGACCAGCGAATTCGGTTTGGCAGTCGGCGCGTCCTGTCCGAACGGGACAAAGTAAATGTTCTTCGTGATCAACAGTTTACCGACATTCGTCGCGTTGAGTCCGAGTCCGTCATTGGTGGAGATGGCCAGCACAAGCGGACGTTGATTCCGCATCTGGGCCTTCGCCGCCATCAGAACAGGGCTCTCGGTCATCGCGTTAGCCAGCTTGCTTGTTGTATTTCCGGTGCAAGGAGCAATCACCATCACGTCCAAGAGCTTGGATGGACCTAGCGGCTCGGCATCTACAATTGAAGAAATAATATCATTTCCTGTGATCTCTTTCAACTGTTTTTGCCAACTTTCCGAGCTTCCGAAGCGTGTATTGGTCGTCATAATCGTCTGGGTGACTATCGGCACAACCTTAGCACCGGCATCTATAAACCGTTTGATTTGCGGCATAACCTCTTCGAATGTACAGTGCGATCCCGTCAGCGCGAAGCCTACGGTCACTTGATTCCAATCCATTTATGCATTCCCCCTTGGCTGTGGATGCTCCATAATAATACGGCTGATCGTATCGGCGATGATCCGTCCTGCTGTTTTCGGCGCAACAATACCGGGCAAGCCTGGGGCGAGCAAGGCTTTGACCCCCCGTTTCTCGGCAAAACGAAAGTCGGTGCCGCCCGGCTTCGATGCCAGATCGATAATCAGGGCGCGGTGGGGAATATTGGCAATAACCTGCGCCGTGAGGATTAAGGCAGGAATCGTATTGTACAGAAAATCCACCCCGGATACCCGGCCTATCAGATCCTTGGTATAGAAGGGATTCATCCCCATCTCTGCCGCTCTTGCAAAATAGTCAGGCTTATTGACGCCCACGCTCACACGGGCCCCCATTCCCTGGAGAGTGCGGGCAAGTGTGATCCCGGTGCGTCCGAAGCCAAGCACCATCGATTCGGAACTGTGAATCGTAATGTCCGTATTCTGGATCGCCATCATGATGGCGCCCTCTGCCGTTGGTATGGAGTTGTAAATCGCTACATCGTCGCGGTCAAACAGCTCAACAAGAGCAATCCCTTGGGCCGCGCATAGCTCGCGTAAGTAAGGCTTTGCCATCCCGGTAAATATGGTGGCGTGCTTCGGCAAAGCCGCTATATGTTCTTGGGTCAGACGAAGTTCCTTGGAGGAAAATAGGCTGTCTACCCGGCCATGATCATCCGTTCCCACCGCAGGCAAAATAACCGCATCCATCCCTTCAAGGGCTTCCGGCGTGAGCTCTGCCTTGGTGATTCCGCTGAATCCGTTCTGAAGATTGTCGAATCCGATCAGCGTTACGGACGCATCCAGCTCTGAGCATTTGTGAATGACCTCAAGCTGTCTCGCGTCCCCCCCGATCAGAGCCGTTTGAATCCCGGTAAGCATCTTTCTCACCTCTTTCTAGATCGCTTTCGATACGTCATCTTATGCGTCTGCCCAGAGATGGGTTCCAACCGAGACACAGGTGCGCTTCATACGCGTGATTGGCTAACGGAGGTTGCTTCATGATAGGGGGAGGCCATGTAACGGAATTGCCAAAGCTGGATAAGCATGAGGTCCCTGTGACCGGCGGCTTGGTGAACTGGTTTTTATTTCTGCGGGAAGCAGACCAAACACTGGGAGGCGTTGACGGTGAACGAACCTTTGCTGAAAAGGCGATGACCACCTTGGAGTTTTTAAGTCAAGACGCTGAGACTCGCTTGGAGTATGAAGCGCGTCTCAAGTTTCTAAGGGATGAAACCTCAAGAATCGAAGGAGTGAAGGCTGAGGCGAAAGCCCAAGGCCCAGCAGAGGGCAGAGCTGAGGGCGAGTACAAGAAAGTTGTGGAGATTGCTGCTAATTTGCTGTCTATGGGACTCGACATAGAAGCTATTTCCAAAGCCTCCGGTTTGTCCAGAGAAGAAGTCACAGCGCTGAAGAAAATTTGATCAAAAAGACAAAAAAACGGCGGGCCCCTATACAAAGGCTCGCCGATTTTCTATGCTTCTTTCTTATTTCGTACCCGTATGGCCAAAGCCGCCGGCGCCACGGACCGTCGCGTCGAGTTCCTCGACTTCTTGCAGGATAATTTGCGGCACGCGCTGAAAAACCATCTGCGCAATCCGTTCCTTGCGCTCGATCGTGAACGACTCGGAGCCATGGTTGATCAGCAGCACCTTCACTTCGCCCCGATAGTCTGCATCGATCGTTCCCGGGGAGTTCAGGCTGGTGATGCCGTGCTTGAAGGCCAGACCGCTGCGCGGCCGGATCTGTGCCTCCAGCTCGCCCGGCATCGCCAGCGCGAAACCCGTAGGGATGAGGGCACGCTGGCCCGGCGCCAGTATGACAGGCTCTGCCACGGCGGCATACAGATCGAAGCCGCTGGCGAGCTCTGACATTTTCACCGGCAGCGGGACATCCTCATTGCCAGGCAGTCGTTTAATTTGCACTTGAAATTGTTCAGACAAGCTGATCCCTCCTGAATCCTTGAATCGCATCATCCGTATGACCGACCATAGCAACAGCGAAAGGCGTGGACAGCAAGCTGGCTGTTAGCTCGCGGATCTGTTCCATCTCAACCCGCTCGATACGTTCGATAATTTCGTCGAGATTATAATGTCTGCCCAGCATCAGCTCGTTCTTGCCTATACGGTTCATCCGGCTGCTCGTGCTCTCCAGACTGAGGATCAGACTGCCTTTCATCTGCTCTTTCCCTTTGCGCAGCTCGGCAGGCGTCAATCCCTGCTCCTTCAGCTCCGCCATCATCTCCAGCGTTACCTTGAGCACTTCGGAAGTTTGCTTGGGAGCCGTTCCCGTATAGATGGTAAACATCCCACCGTCCTGGTAGGAAGTGTGGTAGGAATAAACAGAGTACGCCAATCCCCGCTTCTCGCGAATTTCCTGGAACAAGCGGGAGCTCATCCCGCCCCCGATCGCATTGTTCAGCAGGATCATTGCATACAGATTCTCATCTGTAATCGGTAGTCCGGGCAGCGATAGACAGATATGGTTTTGCTCGGTTTTCTTCTTATGGTATGCCAGCTCGCTGTGGAATCCAAGCGGTTGACGGATCTCCGGCGCTGTTGAACCGGCAAAGCCGCTGAAGTGGCTTTCGATCAGCGACAGCACATCATCGCCGACATTTCCTGCGATGCTGACGACCGTATTGCCGGGGGTATAGTAGGATTTCATATAATCCCGCAGCGTATCGGAGTTCATGGCCGACAAATTCTCTTCCGTTCCGATGATCGTATATCCCAGCGTATGGTCGCCGAAAGCAGCCTGTGCGATCAGATCATGCACCATATCATCCGGCGTATCTTCGTACATGGAAATCTCTTCGTAGATCACGTTTTTTTCCTTCTCCAGCTCCTCAGGATCGAAGACGGAGCGGAAAAACATATCGGAGAGTACCTCAACGGCGATAGGCAAATGCTCATCGAGTACTTTGCAGTAATAGCAGGTGTACTCCTTGGATGTAAAGGCATTAATGTTCCCGCCGATGCCATCGAAAATTTCTGCGATTTCCTTGGCCGAGTATTTCTCGGTTCCCTTGAAAAGCATATGCTCAATAAAATGGGAAATCCCGTTGTTCGTCTCCGTCTCATTGCGCGATCCGGTTTTCACCCAGATGCCAAAAGCGACGGAACGGCAAGTCGGAATTTTCTCGATCACAACCCGCAGACCGTTACCCAGGGTATATTTGTCCAAGCACGGATGCCTCCTCGTTCGTATTCACTGATACCCCTGCCCCAGTTGCTATGCAGGCATAATATTTAGATATTACCATTATTGTCCGGTGGACTCAACCTCAGGGAGTCGCTGCGGGGAAAGCACCTCGCTGACGGTGCCGAGCTGCAGCCCCTTGCTTCGGATGATACGAATCATTTCTGGCAGCGCCTCGCTGCTGGAGGCGGTCGGATGCATCAGGATGAGCGTACCAGGCTCCACGCGGGACGATATTTTGCGGATAATGGAGGAAGCGGGAGGCTTCTTCCAATCGACCGTGTCCAGGGTCCATAAGACGGTCCTCAGCTTGAGACTGTGGGCAACATCCACCGTTGTTTGATTAAAGTCCCCCGACGGTGGAGCGAACAAGCCTCCGTCTACTCCAACCTGTTCTCTAAGCAGCTTCTCCGTCTTGACAATTTCCGTTTCATTCTGACCTCGCGAGAGCGTACTCATATTTTTATGGGAATACGCATGATTTCCCAGCTCATGCCCCTTCTCTGCAATGGTCTTGGCCATCGCAACATTTTTGGATAACCACATCCCGTCGAGGAAAAAGGTTGCGTGTACCCCTTCCTTCTCAAGCGTAGCCAGCATCTTGCTTAAGTACTCGTCTCCCCAGGCGACATTGATCATGAAGGACACTAGCCGCTTGTTGGGATTTCCCTTATAGACCGGATGCGGGCCAAGCTGGTCAAGACCAATCTGGGGCTGAATTTCGCGATACACCAACGGCGGCGGCATCGGGTAACCTTTCGCTTCTGCCGCGGCGAGGGACTTCTCGACATCGACCTCACGGCCGTTGTAGCCAGGTACGGCCTTCCATACCGGGTCGATCTTGGCATCGACCGGTGCGATGTACCGCTTGCCTGCTTCCGTCTGGATCCATTGCAGAGCATGGGACCGGGCAGATTCATCCTCTCCCCGGAAATAGCGCGCCAGCGTCTGCAGAGATTCTCCCTCTCCGAAGCTGCCGGGGGTACCGCTTGCTTGACGGGCATGGGTCACAAACCTCTCCACAGCCGTGGATTGCTGAAGCAGCACCAGAACAACGCCAAGACTGGCTGTCGCAAACAGCAGTAATTTTTGCTTTTTCCGGTTCATAGTCAGGTCTCCCGTTTCTTCCTTGTTTGTCCCATTCATATGCTGGGAAGGACGAGTTTAGACCTTGTACAAAAACCGGGTACGGCTGAGAACTGTTCGACGTCATTCCTCACACGCTTCTTCACACAGCAAAAAAGAGACAGACAAGATCTGGCTCTTTCTTCATGAAACGCCCGGAGGCGCGTTATTGAATTAGGTTTGAGCTGGAGCTGCAGGTGGCGTCAGCAGCACTTTGCGGGACAGGTTCACACGACCCTGCGCATCGATTTCCGTGACCTTGACGGTCAACTGATCACCGATCTTGACAACGTCCTCGACTTTGGCTACGCGCTCGGTCGACAACTGGGAAATATGTACCAGTCCGTCTTTACCCGGCAAAATTTCAACGAATGCACCGAACTTCTCAATGCGCTTAACCGTACCCAGGTAAATCTCGCCGACGATGACCTCGCGGACAATGCCTTCGATGATCGAACGGGCTTTCTCATTCATCTCGCTGTTGGACGATGCGATAAATACGCGGCCATCCTGCTCAATGTCGATTTTTACGCCGGTCTCTTCAATGATTTTGTTGATGATCTTGCCGCCAGCACCGATAACATCGCGGATTTTGTCCGGATTGATCTGCATCGTAACAATCTTAGGCGCATAAGGCGAAAGCTCGGTCTTCGGTGTGGAGATACGCTCCATCATCTTACCAAGAATGTGCATCCGTCCTTCTTTGGCTTGCTCCAGCGATTGACTCAGAATCTCACGGTTGATGCCGTCGATCTTGATGTCCATTTGCAGCGCCGTAACACCCTTGGCCGTACCTGCCACCTTGAAGTCCATATCTCCGAGGTGATCTTCCATACCCTGGATATCGGAGAGGATGGAGAAATGCTCGCCGCTTTTAATCAATCCCATCGCGATCCCGGCTACCGGTGCTTTGATCGGAACGCCTGCATCCATCATCGCCAGTGTGCTTGCGCAAATACTAGCCTGGGAGGTCGAACCGTTCGATTCCAGTACTTCGGACACGAGACGGATCGTATAAGGGAATTCAACCTCATTCGGAATAACCGCTTCGAGCGCCCGTGCGCCAAGTGCTCCGTGTCCGATTTCGCGGCGGCCTGGAGGACGAAGAGGTCTCGCTTCACCTACGCTGAACGGAGGGAAGTTATAGTGATGCATGAACCGCTTGGTCTCTTCCAGATCGATGCCGTCGAGAATTTGCACATCGCCCAGCGCACCTAGTGTGCAAATGGACAGGGCTTGCGTTTGCCCGCGGGTGAACAGACCGGAACCATGCGTACGAGGCAGCAAATTGATGTCACACTCGATCGGGCGGATCTCTTCCAGAGCCCGTCCATCAGGACGCACCTTATCATGCGTAATCAGGCGGCGTACTTCTTCCTTCACGATGTCATACAGCGTTTCCTTCACGTCGTCCATCTTGTCCGGCGTTTCGGCGTATACCGCTACAAAATGCTCCTTCGCTTCCGCATTGACCGCATCGATCGCATCCTGACGCGCGTGCTTTTCAGGGATTTTGACCGCTTCGACCAGACGGGCCTCTGCAAACTCGCGAACGGCTTGGTTGACTTCTGGATCAACGGCATGCAGCTTCACTTCCATCTTCGGACGGCCAACCTGAGCGACGAGTTCCTCTTGTACGGCGACGATCTTGCGGATCTCGTCATGTCCGAACATGATCGCTTCAAGCATCACTTCTTCCGCCACTTCATCGGCGCCTGCTTCGACCATCATGATCGCATCCTTGGTGCCGGCAACGACCAGATGGATATCACTTTTCTCAGCTTGCGCCAAGGTTGGGTTAATGACAAATTGGCCGTCCACACGGCCTACGATGACACCGCCGACCGGACCGCTGAACGGAACATCCGAGATGCTCAGCGCTGCGGATACACCGATCATCGCAGCCATCTCAGGCGTGCAATCCTGATCCACGCTCATCACGATCGCGACGACTTGTACATCGTTACGGAACCCTTCCGGGAACAATGGACGAATCGGACGGTCTGTCAGACGGCTGGCCAGAATCGCCTTCTCGCTTGGACGTCCTTCACGTTTGATGAAGCCTCCGGGAATTTTACCTACGGAGTACAGACGCTCCTCGTAGTTTACCGTCAGCGGAAAAAAGTCCAGGTCCTTCGGCTCAGCCGAAGCTGTAACTGTACACAACACAACCGTATCTCCATAGCGGGCGACAACGGCGCCGTTGGCCTGCTTGGCCAAGCGGCCCGTCTCCAGCACGAGCTGTCGGCCGCCTAGATCCATTTGCACCTTGCTCTCCATAAACAACCTCCTATTATTGGCGTTCGTTCATAACATGTGTCGCGAGGATTCGCTTATGTATGCCCGTTCGCACGCATGCTCATCATCTAACCATTCTGCATAATGGTTAGTATTTCCTTCTTTTTGTGAAAACATTAGCCAAAAAAAGCAACCCCGAGGTCCTGGAGCATCCAAATGACGATGATCTGGAAGCGCCCAAAGACAAACGTGGTTGCTTTGATTGCGTGACATGCGCGATTAGCGGCGCAGACCGAGTTTTTCAATCAGTGCGCTGTAACGCTTAACGTCCTTATTTTTCAAGTACGTCAGCAGCTTACGGCGTTGACCGACCATTTTGAGCAGACCGCGACGAGAGTGATGGTCTTTCTTGTGGGTCTTCAAGTGAGCTGTCAGGTTTACGATGTTCTCAGTGAGAATCGCAACTTGCACCTCTGGAGATCCCGTATCGTTCTCGTGGGTTTTGTGAGTAGCAATCAGTTCATGCTTGCGCTCTTGTGTCAATGCCATGTTGATTCACCTCCATAATAGTATATCCCCGGTAGCCCAGAGACCGTCGGAGTCTCGTTTCTCCACGCTACGGTTTATTCGATTACGGACCCTTGACGAGCCGCCGTCCAAGAACGGCGTTTTCCGAATCGACAACGTTTCATAGTATAGCATAAGGAATAGCTAAAAGTAAAATAAAAACAAAGGATAAGCCTAATTATTTTCGGACAGCATCTGGCGTGCCTGATCGGCGTCGTGCCTGATCTGATCGACGAGCTCCCCGACGGATCCAAACTTGCGCTCCGGACGGATAAAATCGACGAGCCTTACCTGTACGTTTTCCCCATAAATATCGGATTCGAAGTCGAATAAGTGAGCTTCCAGCGTGGGATGAATCAGCGCCCCTTCAAACGTAGGCTTGACCCCGATATTCATCACCCCGCCGTACCAAAGCGCTCCTACGAGTACCCGGACGGCATAGACGCCATTGGCAGGCAGCACATACGGGTCCTTCAGCAAAATATTAGCTGTCGGAAATCCAATCGTCCGTCCGCGAGCATCCCCATGTACGACTTCGCCCTCCATCTGGTAGGAGCGGCCCAGCAGTTCTCCCGCTTCACGGGCTTGTCCGTCCTGCAGACATTGCCGTATTCGCGTGCTGCTTACCTTCTCTCCCCCACGCTCGTAAGGGCGTACGATCTCCACGGCGAAGCGTCCCTTGGCCAGCTCGCACAACGTGTCAGGCGTACCCGCCCCGCGATGCCCGAACCTGAAGTCAAACCCGACATACACCGTATCCAGATTGAGCGGGACAAGCATATGCTCCACGAACTCTTCCGGACTGAGCCGCATGAACGACTCATTGAAATCAACCATATAGGTTACATCTACCCCAAGCTCGCTTAAAAACTCCCGTTTGGTCCAGCGCGGCGTGAGCAGCCGGATGTAGTGGTCCTGGCCAAGCACTTGGCGCGGATGCGGATGGAAGGTCATAATCGCACTGACGGCTCCCAGCTCACGGCTGCGGCTTACAGCACGCCCGATGACTTCCTGATGTCCCAGATGGACACCGTCAAAATCTCCGATCGCCAGCACTTGCGGCGGCTGATCGGCCCAACGCCCGGCTTCGAGCGGAAACGAGAGCGATACGGTTTGCATCATGTCGTTACGTTCACCTACAATTCGGCTAAAAGAGGTCGTTCAAGAAGCTATGAACTTATTGAACTCGCACTTTACACAGCTTAGGATGGCTCTTGCGAGAAAATTTTGACGGCTTGCAGCACCTGCATATCCGGATTCCATTCAAACACCCCTACGGCCCTCTCCGGCGAACCGGAGAAGCCCGCGATCCGGCTAAGCTGCTCTGGAGCTGCAGATTGAATAGAATGATACTGTTCAAGATTTAAGCGTACTCTCTGGCCTTGCTTGGCTCTCAGTGTCTGTTCTTCCGAAAGCCTCACGTTAGGAAGATGACGAAGCGCTTCTTCGATCGGCACCAGCCTCGATGCCAGGTCTCCGCCGTCCACCAGCTCCTGAAGTTCCTCCAGCGTCAGACAGCTTGAAGGCGTCAGACTGCCTGTCGAGGTTCTCACCAGTTCGCCCATCACAGCAGGCACTCCGAGTGACTTGCCGATATCCGCACACAAGGTGCGAATGTAGGTTCCTTTGGAGCAGAGTGCGCGAAAGCGGATCGTCGGGTATTCCCCGCTCCAATCCGTCTCCAGCACTTCGATGCGGTAAATGGTGACCGTGCGCGATTTGCGTTCGACTTCGATCCCCTGCCGCGCCAAGTCGTACAAGCGTTTGCCGTCGACCTTGACAGCGGAATACATCGGAGGGATCTGTTCGATCTGTCCGACGAAGCTGCGGACAGCGTCAGCAGCAGCCTCCGGAGTAATTCGCTCTTTCACTGTGTCGTCCTTGTCGATCGTCGTCCCGCTCAAATCCTCAGTGTCCGTTGACAGGCCGAACCACAGACAGGCCTCATACTCTTTCGGGAGATCCTGTATATATTCAACGACCCGCGTTGCCTTCCCGATACATAAAGGGAGCACGCCGGTCACCATCGGATCAAGCGTACCGGTATGTCCGATACGTTTGATCTTCAGGATACGGCGCGCTTTGGCAACAACGTCATGAGAGGTATAGCCCTTGGGCTTCCATATCGGCAATATGCCGTCCAGTGTCATAACAGCGCACTCCCTACTTCCTGAACTACACGATCAATCACTTCTTGCAGCGAGCCTTCGACTGCACAGCCGGCTGCCCGGATATGGCCGCCCCCGCCGAAGCGCTGGGCAATTTCCGCAACATTGGCTTCCCCGCCCGAGCGAAGGCTAACCTTCACAAGTCCCCGGCGCTTCTCCTTGAACAGTATACCTACCCATACACCCTCCACGTTGCGAGCGTAATTCACGAGCCCGTCCATGTCTTCGCTGGAAGCTCCCGAGGCATTCAGCTCCTCCTCGGATACCGATAGCCAGGCGACCCGCTTGTCATGGGCAAAGCTGAGCGTATTCAAGCTGGACTTCAGCAGAGAAATTTGCGGGAACGTCATGGTCTCCAACAACTTTTCCGCCAGCTGATGCCCCTGAACACCGCGGCCCAGCAAGTCCGCTGCGATCCGCATCACCTTGGGCGACGTGCTCGAGTAGCGGAATCCTCCGGTATCCGTTAACAAGCCGGAATAGATACATATATTCCACTCATCGGAGCAGGTTATGCCCAGTTCACCGGCAAGATCATATAAGATCTCGACCGTTGCCGCAGCATCAGACCGTACCAGATTGACAGCGCCAAAGCCGTCGTTGGTCGCATGGTGATCGATATTGAGCAGCAAAGCATCCTCTGCAAAGCATTGGTGAACCTGTCCGATCCGCCCAAAGTCGGCGCAATCGACCGAGATCACCGCCCCAAACACGCGCGCAGGCGGATTCTCTTCAAAATTCACAATGGGATGGGGGCCTGCCATGTAAAGAAACTTACCGGGCATCTTCCCTTCATTGATCAGCGTAAAGGTTTTGCCGAGAGCATGCAGCATCCAGGCTACACCGAACGTCGATCCGGCGGCATCCCCGTCAGGCTGGACATGGGACACCACCAGAAAGTCGTCGTGATTGCGGATGAAATCGGCTGCCGCTTGAAGCTGTACGGCGTAGTCCGAATTCGTCATGCGTTCGTTTCTCCTTCATGGATTTGTTGAAGGATATTTTGAATTTTGGAGCCGTAATCGATCGAGGCGTCGAACTTGAACAGCAGATCCGGAATTTTGCGTATCCGGATTCTTTTGCCCAGCTCGGAGCGGATAAAGCCGGAGCTGCGGGCCAAAGCCTTCAGCGTTTCCTCCCGCTGCTCGTCGGTGCCCAGCACGCTCAGGTACACTTTAGCCTGAGAATAATCATTGGTAACATCGACGCCGGTCACGGTAATAAAACCGATCCGCGGGTCCTTCAGCTCAGATTGGATAATCTGGCTGATTTCTTTCTTGATTTGCTCGCCAACTCGACCTACGCGAATTTTAGCCATAGCGAATCACCTCTTATCTCTCTACAGTCTCCATGACGAAGGCTTCAATAATGTCCCCTTCTTTAATATCGTTGAATTTCTCTACAGATATACCGCACTCGTAGCCTTGGGACACTTCTTTCACATCGTCCTTGAAGCGCTTGAGCGAGTCTACCTTGCCCGAGAATACCACGATACCGCCGCGGATCACGCGAAGCTCCGCATTCCGGTTGATTTTACCGGAAGTGATCATGCAGCCTGCAATGGTGCCGACTTTGGAAACTTTGAAGACATTGCGGACTTCGGCTTGACCGATGACCACTTCTTTGAAGGTCGGATCCAGCAAGCCCTTCATGGCTGCTTCGATCTCTTCCATCACCTTGTAAATAATGCTATGCAGACGGATGTCGACTTTCTCCTGATCCGCTGTGTTTTTCGCTTGCGGCTCCGGACGAACGTTAAAGCCGATGACGATCGCATTGGATGCTGAAGCAAGAATAACGTCGGATTCGGTAACCGCACCTACGCCGCTAAGCAGGATCTTGACGCGAGCGCCTTCCACGTCGATCTTCTCGAGGGAGCCTTTGAGCGCTTCAGCCGAACCTTGAACGTCTGCTTTGATGATGACGTTCAGATCCTTGATCTCGCCTTCCTTGATCTGTTTGTACAGATCGTCCAGCGTAACGCGGGAGTTCGCTCCCATCTCGGATTGACGCAGTGTAATCGTGCGCTTCTCGGCGATGGCTCTGGCCTTGCGCTCGTCCTCGAACACGAGGAACGGGTCGCCGGCTTGCGGCACTTCCGTCATCCCTGTAATTTCTACAGGAGTCGAAGGACCCGCTTCTTTGAGCTTCTTGCCTTTGTCGTTGACCATAGCGCGCACACGGCCGAAATGAACGCCGGCTACGAAGCTATCGCCCACCTTGAGCGTACCGTGCTGAATCAGGACGCGGGCAACCGGGCCTTTACCTTTATCCAGCTCGGCCTCAATGACCGTACCTCTGGCCCGTTTGTTCGGGTTGGCTTTGTATTCCTGCACTTCGGATACGAGCAGAATCATGTCGAGCAGATTCTCAAGTCCGATCCGCTGCTTCGCAGAAATGTTGCAGAAAATCGTGTCGCCGCCCCACTCTTCAGGAACCAGCTCGTAAGCTGTAAGCTCTTGCTTGATATGATCCGGATTGGAATCCGGCTTGTCGATTTTGTTGACCGCTACGATAATCGGCACCTTAGCTGCCTTAGCGTGGGCAATCGCCTCGATCGTTTGCGGCATGACGCCGTCATCTGCAGCAACGACGATAATCGTAATATCTGTAACCTGTGCGCCGCGGGCACGCATCGATGTGAATGCCTCGTGACCCGGGGTATCCAGGAACGTAATTTTCTTGCCGTGTGTCTCCACCTGGTAGGCCCCGATGTGCTGGGTGATCCCTCCGGCTTCGCCTTCGGTAACATTTGTTTTGCGGATAGCATCCAGCAATGTCGTTTTACCATGGTCAACGTGACCCATGATCGTAACAACCGGCGGACGCTCCATCAGATCCTCGTCCTCGTCCTTCTCTTCGAAGTTCTCGAACTTATCTTCCTCGACCGGGATCTTCAGTTCAATCTCGACTCCATAATCGGAAGCCAGAAGGTGAATCGCATCCAGATCCAGCTCTTGGTTGATCGTCGCCATTACGCCAAGGAACAACAGCTTCTTAATGACTTCAGAAGCGTCCTTATGCAGCGATTTGGCGAGCTCGCCGACTGTCATCGTGCCGCGTACAATAATTTTCTTCGGCGTGTTGTCAATCTTCGGCTTAGGAGGCTCGGAATTGAATCTGCCGCCCTTGCCTTGCGAACGTCCGCGGTTGCCTGGTCCTTTACCGCCCTGACGGTTGTCGTCAAAGCGTCTTTGACCCGGTCTCGACGGCTTTTTGCCTGCTTTATCCGCATCATTGTCGACCGAAGTATTCGGTCTAGACGAACCGGCTGCCGCCGGACGGCTGTTGAAGTTACCACGGCGATTCTCGGAACGCTGTCCCGCAGCTCCGCCTGCACTCGCGCCTCCAGCCGGACGACTGCCTTGACCCTGGCCGCCTCCACCATAGGAACCTTGGCCTCCGCCTTGGCGATAGCCTCCTCCGCCTTGGCCTCCTTGACCAGCCGGACGGCTCTGACCGCCACCTTGGCCGCCTTGACGATAGCCACCGCCTTGACCACCTTGACCGGCTGGACGGCTTTGTCCGCCACCCTGCCCGCCTTGGCCGCCTTGACGATAGCCACCGCCTTGACCGCCTTGACCAGCCGGACGGCTTTGTCCACCACCCTGGCCTCCCTGGCCTCCCTGGCCACCTTGACGATATCCGCCACCTTGACCGCCTTGACGGTTCTGGCTGCTACCTTGGCCGCCTTGACGGTATCCGCCGCCTTGGCCTCCCTGGCCGCCTTGACGATATCCGCCACCTTGACCGCCTTGACGGTTCTGGCCGCCTTGGCTGCTGCCTTGCGGACGTTCAGAGGTCTGACCCGCCCCGCTGCCTTGCGGACGCTCGGAGCCTTGGCTCGGCGTTCTTTCTTCTTGCTGGCTGCCAGCTTTGGAAGCTGCCGCCTGAACTTGCTGGCCGCCGTTCGCACGTTGCTCCGGCTTTGGTTGAACTGCTACTGTTTGTGGTTTCGACGAGTTAGAAATACCCGCACCTCTTTCTGATGGCTTGGCACCTTGACCGGCGCCTCCATCACGTTTTGCCGCTGCATTGGCTTTGATGTCTTTGAAAAACTTTTCTACACTATTCACCGCATCGTTCTCCATTACGCTCATATGGTTGTTAACCGGAAGTCCCAGCCTTTTCAAAATCGTAATAATCTCTTTACTGCTCATGCTCAAGGATTTTGCATATTCGTAAACTCTGAGTTTGTCTTTATTGTTGTCCTGTTTTGTCAATACAGTCCACCTCCGAGCTTTATTTACGGCTTCAGCAGCAGTCGTGCAAATCCCTCATCGGCGACGGCAATAACGACCCGCGTTTCTTTTCCGATACTGCCTCCGAGCTGCTCCCGGCTGCCGTACTGATGAATAGGAACTTGGTAATGACTGCACTTATCGTTTATCTTCTTCAGCGTGTTCTCGGAAGCATCCTCCGCGACAATCACCAGCTTAGCTTCCCCGCTGCGGACCGACTCAATAACTGCTTCTTCGCCGGTAATGATCTTGCCGGCGCGCATCGCAAGGCCTAAATTAGAAAAAAAGCGCTTATTCATCGTCATCCTCATCCGCCGATTGTTTCCCGGCAATAAACTCGTCTTCGACTTTGATAAAATCCTGCTCCAGTGCGTCGTAAATTTCCGGACTGACCTGCGCCTTCAGCGCGCGGTCAAGCGCCCTTGATTTCTTCGCAAGCTTGAAACAGGACTGCTTGCCGCACAGGTAAGCCCCGCGGCCAGCCTTCTTGCCTGTCAGATCAATGAGCAGCTCACCGGTCGGGGTTTTGACAACGCGGATCAGCTCCCGCTTCGGCATCATTTCCTGGCATGCGACGCACTTGCGCAGCGGTGTTTTTCTCGGCTTCATCGGCTATTCCCCCCGTATGGCTTATGTCGGACCCGCAAGTACCGAATTAATCGATGCTGACCGAATCCTGATGCATTTCTTCCGTGTACGTCTTCGGACGGCCGTATTCCTGCTCGGCTTGCGTTTCGCTCTTGATGTCGATCTTCCAGCCGGTCAGCTTCGCAGCCAGCCGTGCATTTTGACCCTTAATACCGATCGCCAGCGAAAGCTGATAGTCCGGTACAATCACACGTGCCATCTTCTCGGCTTCGAATACCTGCACCTCGATAACCTTGGATGGACTGAGCGCATTCGCGACGTATTCATCCACATTCTCCACCCAGCGGACAATGTCGATCTTCTCACCCTTCAATTCGCCGACAATCGTCTGAACTCGCATGCCCTTCGGACCTACGCAGGAGCCGACCGGATCAACCTCGGCGTTGCGGGAATGTACCGCAATCTTCGAGCGGAAGCCCGCTTCCCTGGCAACGGAACGAATCTCGACGACGCCTTGGAAAATTTCAGGTACCTCAAGCTCAAAGAGCCGCTTCAACAATCCCGGATGCGTACGCGAGAGAATGATCTGCGGTCCCTTAGTCGTATTCTCGACTTTGGTAATATACGCTTTAACACGGTCGCCCTGCTTGAACTTGTCCGTAGGCATGAGCTCGGTCAGCGGCATGACGGCTTCGATCTTACCCAGATCGATATAAATATTGCGCTGATCCTGGCGCTGCACGATCCCGTTTACAATGTCCTCTTCTTTGTCTACGTAAGCATTGTAGATCAAGCCTCGCTCCGCTTCGCGGATGCGCTGGGTCACAACCTGCTTCGCCGTCTGCGCGGCGATACGGCCGAAATCCCGAGGCGTGACCTCAATCTCCACGATGTCATTCAATTGGTAGTTCTGATTGATTTCTCTGGCAGCGAAGAGCGAAATCTCGAGCCGGGCATCAAGCACATCATCCACCACAGTCTTGCGCGCGTATACTTTAATCAAACCGGTATGCCGGTTGATGTCTACACGTACGTTCTGCGCCGTGTTGAAATTACGCTTGTAGCCTGAGATCAAAGCCGCTTCGATCGCATCGATCAGCAGTTCCTTGGCGATGCCCTTCTCGCGCTCGATTTCGTTTAACGCTTCGATAAAATCCGTATTCATTTGCTTGGAGCTCCCCCTCTCATAAAATGCGAAGCCCGAAAACGGGCAGCGGTGTTAGAATACGATGGCAAGCCGTGCGCTGGCCACTTTCTCGACAGGCAGCCGGTGCGTCTTCTTACCGACCTCCACCTCAACAAAGGCTTCGTCGAAGGAAGCAAGCTTTCCTTCGAATTCCTTCAAGCCGTCGATAGGCTCATAGGTCGTAACGAAAACATGTTGGCCGACCGCGCGGATGTAATCCTGCGCCTTCCTAAGAGGACGCTCGGCTCCAGGAGACGAGACCTCGAGAAAATAAGCGTCCGGAATCGGATCGTTGTCATCCAGTTTGGCGCTCAGATATTCGCTGATGCGTCCGCAATCGTCGATATCGATACCGCCTTCCTTATCGCAGTATACCCGCAGGAACCAATTGCCGCCTTCTTTTACATATTCGATGTCGACCAGCTCGAATTGATTCTCGTCCAGAAACGGACGCACCAACGCTTCCACCGTCGATTTGATCTGATTGCTCAAACGTTATCCTCCTGTTCCATCGTAACGAGTCGCTGAAAACACTCATACAAAATGTAAAGAGTGGGTTTCCCCACTCTCCGGTTTCGAGATATACCATTGTTACCATAGCAGATTATACCATAGATAACAGCCTGCTTGCAACTGGAAGTAGGCGGTCCACGGGCGGCTCCCCGCGCCTCAAATCAAAATAGCGAGAGCTGGTTCGTCTCTGGAAGACCCCGGAAGCAGCCCATCCCGCTGAGCAGTTCGATGACGGTTTTCGAAGCCTTGCTCCGCGACTGAAAATCCTCTACAGATAAATACGGACCTGCATCCCGGGCAGCCGCAATGTTCTTCGCTGCATTCTCTCCGATACCCGCAAGCGCCGAGAACGGCGGAATCAGCGAATCACCTTCAATAATGAACTTCGTCGCGTCCGACTTGTACAGATCGATCGGCTTGAAGGAGAAGCCTCGCGCCGTCATTTCGATCGCCATCTCCAAAATCGAGATCATACTTTTTTCCTTCGGCAGCGCCTGGAAGCCTTTATCCTCAATCTCAACCAGTCTGCGTACGATAGCATCATAGCCCTGGCACAGCAGGTCCAGCTCAAAGTCCGTAGCGCGAACGGAGAAATACGTCGCGTAGTAAGCAATCGGATGATAGAGCTTGAAGAATGCCGTCCGCACGGCCGAGATGACATAAGCGGAAGCATGCGCCTTCGGGAACATGTACTCGATCTTCTCGCACGAGTCGATATACCATTGCGGCACCTGATGCTTCTTCATATCATCCTTCCATTCCTCGGTCAGACCCTTCCCCTTCCGCACACTCTCTGTAATCTTAAACGCCAGACCTGCATCCATCCCTGCCTTGTAGATCAGGTACAGCATAATATCGTCCCGGCAGCCGATTACCGTTTTAATGGTGCAGATGCCTTTTTTGATCAGCTCCTGGGCATTGCCCAACCAGACACCCGTACCGTGAGACAACCCTGAGATCTGCAGTAAGTCGGCAAAGCTCGACGGTCTCGCTTCCTCCAGCATCTGACGGACGAACTTCGTTCCCATCTCGGGAACGCCATAGGTCGCGACTGGCGTCCGGATCTTCTCCGGGGGAACGCCGAGCGCATCGACCGAGTTAAACATGCTCATGACCTTCGGGTCATTCATCGGGATCGTCGTCGGATCGACACCGGTCAGATCCTGCAGCATCCGCATCATCGTCGGATCATCATGCCCCAGAATATCGAGCTTCAGCAGGTTCGCGTCGAAGGCGTGATAATCGAAATGCGTCGTTTTCCAATCGGCACTCGTATCGTCCGCAGGAAATTGTACTGGGGTGATGTCATTGACATCGATGTAATCGGGCACGACGACGATACCGCCGGGATGCTGGCCCGTGCTGCGCTTAACCCCGGTACAGCCCAGAGCGAGCCGGCTTACCTCGGCGCCGCGCCATTTTTGGCCTTGCTCTTCCTCAAATTTCTTTACAAAGCCGAACGCGGTTTTCTCCGCGACTGTACCGATCGTTCCGGCCCGGAACACATTCTTCTCCCCGAACATTTCCTTGGTGAAGTTATGGGCATGCGGCTGATACTCGCCCGAGAAGTTCAAGTCGATATCGGGAACTTTGTCGCCCTTGAAGCCAAGGAAGGTTTCGAACGGGATATCCTGTCCCTCGCCCTTCAGCTTGCTGCCGCAGTTCGGGCACATCTTATCCGGCAGATCGAAGCCCGAAGGCATGGAGCCGTCAAGAATCCACTCGCTGTGCCGGCATGAGTTGCAGATGTAATGCGGCGGAAGCGGGTTAACCTCAGAGATGCCGAGGAACGTAGCCACGATAGAGGAACCGACCGAACCCCGGGAACCGACGAGATAGCCGTCCTGGTTTGACTTTTTGACCAGACGCTCGGAGATCAGATAGTTCGCCGAGAAGCCGTATTTGATAATCGGTACGAGTTCCTTTTCCAGGCGGGCTACGATAACCTCGGGAATAGGCTCCCCGTAGATGTCCTTGGCCGTCTGATAGCAGGTAGCGCGAATCTCGTCATCCGCTCCGTCGATGATTGGAGTGAACAGCTTGTCTGGGAATAGCTCTAGTTCCTCGAATCTGTCGGCTAACGCCGCAGTGTTGGTTACCACAACCTCATGCGCGGCTTCTTCTCCGAGAAACTGGAATTCAGCGAGCATTTCTTTGGTCGTACGGAAATGCACATCCGGCTTACGGATATCCTTGAGCGGGCTGAAGCCCGTAATCCCGTGAATCGTAATATCCCGATTAATTTTTTCACGAGGCTGCAAATAATGCACGTTGCCGGTAGCGATGACAGGCTTGCCCAGCTTGCGGCCGATCTGCATGATTTTCCGAGCCGCATCCTCCAGTTGAGCAGGACTTCCGACCAAACCTTTATCAACCAAATGCATATTCACAAGTGTCGGCTGGATCTCCAGCACATCGTAAAACTGCGCTACCGCTTCGGCTTCGTCCTGCGATTTATTCAGCACGGTCTCGAACAGTTCGCCCTTCTCGCAGCCGGAAGCAATGATCAGCCCTTCCCTCAGCTCCATTAGCTTCGTTCTGGGAATACAAGGAACCCGATGAAAGTATTCGGTATGAGACAAGGAAATCAACGTATACAGGTTTTTCTTGCCGACCATATTCTGCGCATAAATGCAGCAATGGAACGGACGCTGAGTCTTCAGGTTTTTACCGACTTGGGAATTCAGCTGACTCAACTGTACATAGCCGTGCTCGGCTGCTTCCTTCAGCATATGAAACAAGACAAATCCAAGCGCAATGGAGTCATCGATCGCGCGGTGATGATTATCGAGGCTGACCTTGAACTTATCGGACAACGTGTTCAACCGGTGGTTTTTCATCGTCGGATAGAGTAGCCTGGCCAGCTCCAGCGTATCAATGACCGGATTGGCAGCTTCCGGCAAGCCGAGCCGTCTGCAGTTCGTATTGAGGAACCCCATATCAAAGCGCGCATTATGCGCAACGAGAACAGCATCCCCTACGAAATCTAGAAATTCAGGCAGCTTCTCCGAAATATCAGGCGCTCCGCGCACCATGTCATCCGTAATATTCGTCAACTGCTGGATATTGTAAGGAATGCGCTCATGCGGATCGATGAAAGTAGCGAACCGGTCGATCTCCTTGCCTTCCTTCATCTTGACGCCAGCTAGCTCGATGATCTTGTTGTTTGTTACCGAGAGTCCTGTCGTCTCTACGTCGAAGATCACGTATTCGGCATCAGCAAGCGCCATATCCACAGCATTCATGGCCACTTGAACCGAGTCATCGACGATATTCGCTTCCACGCCGTAAATGATCTTGATGCCGTTCTTCTTGCCGGCCTTGTGAGCTTCCGGGTAGCTCTGCACACCCCCGTGATCCGTTATAGCGATCGCCTTATGGCCCCACTTGGCAGCCATCTTGATGTACTGATCGACCGGCGTAATCCCGTCCATCGTACTCATCGCTGTGTGCAGGTGGAATTCCACCCGCTTCTCCGCTGCATCGTCCTTGCGGTCCGGCGGCGCAATAATCTCGTTCACATCGGAAGGAATCATCACCAGCTCTGGAATTTGCATGAACCGGTCGTATTCCACCCGCCCGCGCAGCTTCAGCCACGAGCCGTTTTTGATCAGACTGTAGATCTTGACGTCTTCCTTGGTCTTGGCGAAGCTTTTCACCATGATGGAGTCGGAGAAATCCGTGATGTTGAAGGTAAACAGCGTACTCCCGTTGCGCAGCTCCTTCATATCCAGTCCGAACACCGTGCCCTGCACCGTGATCTTCTTCTCCTCGTCCTGTACCTTCTGGATCGAAACGGCCGGTTCCTTGATGTCGTAGCCGACCATCAGCCTGATCTCACCCTCCGGCACTTCGGCGAGCGCTGCCATCGCAGCCTCTTCCGCCTCCACCGCCGAGATGATCTGGCTCGTCACTTCCTTCTGTTCCTGCTCGATAATTCTTGTGAATTTCTCCAGCTCTTCCTCGCGGGACTCGCTGACCGTGTATTTCACATGGAACTCCACGCCGAAAAATCCCAAAAAGTATTGCCGAATCCAATCGCCGATGTTCTTCTTCTTCGCCAGTTCGAACCCGATCGAGTCGAGCAGGCATAAGGTCAACACATTGCCCTTGACCTCGATCTTGGCCTTGGTCATCCAGCCGTTGATGGAGGCCGCCTCGCGCTGGACCCATTCGAGAAACATGCTCCAATATTCATGAGCAACGCTCTCGGAATCGACATCCGGTGTATACTGAAGCACGAAACGGATCGTCGCGATATGCGCGAACTTGTCGCGGATCATCTTGCAGAAGGTCCGGTAAATATCGCTCGGCACGACCTGTGTTTTGACGATATAAAAAACCCATTCCTTGTTCTTGCGGCTCGTCTCCACCTTATCAATGTAGCCGTCGGCAAAAAAGGTTCGGACTACTTCCGACGGGACGCTTGCCTGCTGCATCAGCATCTCGAACCTGTCCCGCTTCAACGCTGTACTGCTCCCGCTCATCTTGTTCCTCCCCCTCAAACAAGCAGGAGGCAAATGGAATCCAATTGCTATTCCGTTTGCCTCCTTATTTACATCCGCTTCAACTTAATACGCCCGTCCGAATACGACCGTATGCTTAGCCGGTTCTCCGCAGACCAGACATGTAGACTTTTGCACTTCCGGATGGAATGGAATGTTCCGGCTTGTCGCTCCGGTCTCTTCCTTTACCGTTGCTTCGCAGGCCGCAGATCCGCACCAGCCAGAGAGCGAGAAGCCGCGCTTTTGCGCCAGGAAGCCCTTCAGCTCATCCAGCGTATCCGCACTCGTCATCGCCTCATCACGGAACTTCTTCGCTCGATCATACATTTCCTGCTGGGTTTCCGTCAACAGCTTTTGGACTTCTTCCACAATCTGGCTTTGTGCGACGATACGCTTTTCGCCCGTGATCCGGGACA
Source organism: Paenibacillus filicis (assembly GCF_038070315.1). Taxonomy (NCBI): domain Bacteria; kingdom Bacillati; phylum Bacillota; class Bacilli; order Caryophanales; family Paenibacillaceae; genus Paenibacillus; species Paenibacillus filicis. Next base: position 148,241 of record NZ_JBBPCC010000013.1, read on the forward strand.
CCAGCACAACCTGTCCGTTCTCCATGTCACGAGGTCCTAGCTCGACACGTACAGGTACGCCGCGCATCTCGTATTCGTTGAATTTCCAGCCCGGGCTTTGATCCTGACGATCATCCACCTTCACCCGTACTCCAGCCTTCTTCAGCTCGGCGTACAAGCCGTCTACGCAGGCAATGACGGCATCTCTCGTCTTCGGAGGTCCGATCGGAATCATCACGACCTGTGTCGGAGCTACCTTAGGAGGCAGTGCAAGCCCTCTGTCATCGCCGTGAACCATGATCAAAGCGCCGATCAGCCGCGTGCTTACGCCCCAGGAAGTCGTATGGCAAAACGTATGCTGATTCTCGCGGTCGAGATACTTGATATCGAAAGCTACGGCGAAATTCGTTCCCAGGTAATGCGAGGTACCCGCCTGTACCGCCTTGCCGTCCTTCATCATCGCTTCGATCGAATACGTATCTACAGCGCCGGCAAACTTCTCGGATGGCGTTTTCTGTCCCATGATGACAGGGATTGCGAGGAAATTCTCTGCGAAGTCACGATAAATTTCCAGCATTTGCATCGTTTCCTTGCGTGCATCCTCTTCATCCTCATGAGCCGTATGGCCTTCCTGCCACAGGAACTCACTAGTACGGAGGAACGGCTGGGTCTTTTTCTCCCAACGGACCACGTTGGCCCATTGATTGATCAGGAGTGGCAGATCGCGGTACGAGTTGATCCACTCGGCGTACATATGGCCCACCATCGTCTCCGAGGTAGGACGGATCGCCAGACGCTCTTCCAGCTTCTCGCCGCCGGCTTCCGTGACCCACGGCAGCTCGGGGTTAAAGCCCTCGACATGCTCCTTTTCCTTCTGGAAGAAGCTTTCCGGGATGAAAAGAGGGAAGTAGGCATTGCGATGACCCGTTTCCTTGAAACGGCCGTCCAGCTCCCGCTGGATATTCTCCCAAATTTCGTAGCCGTCCGGCTTGAATACGATACACCCGCGCACTGGCGAATAGCTCATCAGGTCGGCTTTTTTGATCGTATCGATATACCAGCGCGAGAAGTCTTCGCTCTGTGGCGTAATTTCTTTGACAAATTGTTTTTCCTGCTTATCCTTCGACATGGTCCGGATGCTCCCCCTACGTAAACGGGCAGCGCGAAGCGCTACCCTTTGATCAATCGTAAAATATCGTTGTACGTCACTGCGATCATCAGCAGCATCAGCATCGCAAAGCCGACGAAATGAACCAGGCTTTCCCGATTCGGATCGACAGGCTTGCCGCGCACTGCTTCGAGCGCCAGAAATACGAGCCGGCTTCCATCCAGTGCCGGGATCGGCAGCAGGTTGAACAAGCCGAGGTACAGACTCATCAGCGCCATCCAGTAGATGTATTGAATCGAGCCGGCGCTTGCTTGCTCGCTGGTAAATTCTACAATCCGGATCGGTCCACCGAGATCGTCCATCTTCACTTGCAGCGTCGCCAGCTTGCCGAAGCCGTCGAGAATAATCGTGGAAGCCGACATCATGCTCTTCGCACCGCCACCAATCGCTTCGCCGAACGACGCCGGGCGGGTATCCGGGCCTAGTGACACGCCTACCCGATATACCTTGTCCTCGCTAAGCACAGGCTTGACTTGCTTGCTCACCTGCTGGCCGCCGCGCTCGATCACCCAGTTCATCGGCTTGCCTTGCGAGGCTTGAATCAGAGTGGTCAGCTTCTTCATGTCCCCCGCGATTTTGTCGCCGTTGACATCGACGATCACGTCGCCGCTCTGCAGGCCCGCCTGTTGAGCGGCCCCTCCGGGAACGGCGTCGGAGATGCGCACCCGGTCCGGCAGAGGCATTCCTGCAACGAAGACAACCGTCACAAACAACAGGAACGCGAGAATAAAGTTCATCAGTGGTCCCGCAAAGATCGCCATCGCCCGTTGACCGACGGTCTTGCTCCCGAACTGGCGGTCCCAAGGCGCGATCTGCGTTTCCTTATCCTTGCTTACCATCATGGCCTGCGGATGAACGGCATACCTCTGTACGGCACCATCGACATCCAAGGAGACAAACAGCTTACGTTCCAGATCGATTTCCTCCACGACGCCTTCCAGCGCGCCCCGGCGGCTATCGAAATCATTCAGATAAACATGCGTAACCTGATCATTCTTGAGACCAACGGCCACACGCTGTCCCGGGTTGATCTGCACAATCTCCGGGTCCTCCCCGGCCATCCGTACGAATCCCCCGATGGGCAGCAGTCTAAGCGTATAGCGGGTTTCCCCCTTGACGAAAGACAGCACCTTGGGGCCGAAGCCTATCGCGAACTCGCGGGTCAGAATACCCGCGCGCTTGGCAAAATAAAAGTGTCCCCATTCATGAACCGTTACAAGGACAAAAAACAAGAGCACATTTAGTACGATGATTTGAAGTACATCCACTCTAGCTCACGGCCTCCTTAATACACGAATGTTCATCCTATGCAAGTCATGGGAAGGGCGTTTTCCATGTGTTCTTAGATTACCATTAATGATAAACCGAACACAAGCCGAGCCCCATGCTATGAACATATTAGCGCCGCAGCCCAAACATGCTATTTTGTGAACGACTCCTTTACGATTCGCTCCGCCTCGGCCCTGGCCCAGGCGTCACTGTCTAGAATGGTGCCGAGATCGGGAGAGGCCACCGTATGGTGCTTGGCCATCACACCAGCTATGATCTCTTCGATCGCCAGGAATGGAACGGCACCCTGCAGGAACCGCGCGACCGCGACCTCATTGGAAGCATTGAACACCGTCGGCATGGTTCCGCCCTTCCGGCCGCTTTCATAGGCGAGTGCAAGTCCTGGGAAACGCTCGAAGCTCATCTCGCTGAAATTCAGCTTCCCGATCTCAGAGAGACGGAGCCGCTCGGCTGGCGCGCTCATCCGGTCAGGATAGGTAAGCGCGTATTGAATCGGCACCCGCATGTCCGGCAAGCCAAGTTGGGCAATGATGCTGAAGTCCACAAATTCAACGAAAGAATGAATGATGCTTTCCGGATGAATGAGTACCTCGATCTGGTCATACGACAGACCGAAAAACCAATGCGCCTCAATAACCTCTAAGCCCTTATTCACCATCGTAGCCGAGTCGATCGTAATCTTCGCGCCCATCGACCAGTTCGGATGCTTGAGCGCATCCTGTACGGTGACGCCCACGAGTTCCTCCCGGGTGCGATCCCGGAAAGAGCCCCCGGAGGCCGTAAGTGTAATTTTATGTATACGTGATGCGTTTTCCCCGTTCAGGCATTGGAAAATAGCGGAATGCTCGCTATCCACAGGCCGCAGGGTGACCCTGCGCCGCGCCGCTGCTTCTGTCACCAGATGCCCGGCGCTGACCAGCGTTTCCTTGTTGGCGAGTCCGATATGCTTGCCCGCTTCAATAGCAGCAAGCGTCGGCTCCAGCCCCTGGCTCCCCACAATCGCCGTGACGACGAGTTCGGCATCATTGCCAGCCGCTATCTCCATCAGTCCCTCTGGACCATAATACACATGGGTACCTGCAGGAGCCTCGGTACGCAGCTGCTCCGCCAGCTCACGGGTGGCAACCGACACCATGGCAGGACGGAACCGGTTCATTTGCTCGCGGATCAAATCGAGATTGTGGCCTCCGGCCAAACCTACTACCTGATAGAGATCCGGATAATGCGAAATGACATCCAGTGTCTGGGTGCCGATGGAGCCTGTGGAGCCGAGAATACTGATCTTTTTCACTCGTGTTATACCTCCCGTACTATCCTGAAACAACAGGGTCCGGGCCAATGGCAGGACCTTGTTAGGGAAGCCTCGAAATCGGCAACGCCGATTTGAGAGTCTTCCTCGACATTTTATCTTCTGCTGGCGGCGCGGCATAGCAGCGCCATAAATAATGTCTAATTAGGCATGGGGAATCAGCGACAACAGCTGCAGGAACGGAAAGACGATGAGCCAGCTGTCCGTCCTGTCAAGCACCCCACCATGTCCTGGCAACAGCGTGCCCGAATCCTTAATGCCCTTGACCCGCTTATAAGCCGATTGGATCAGATCCCCCATCTGGCCGACTATGGCGATCAGCAGGCCCAGCCAGATCGCCTGGCCGAAGCTGAGTAGTTCCGGCTGAACCCATGCGAAAGCAAGCGCCACCACAATGGACAGAACAACCCCGCCGAGAGCCCCCTCGACCGACTTCTTAGGGCTGATCGTAGGCCACAATGGCGTTTTTCCGAATTTGGAACCGGTAAAATAAGCGCCGGAGTCCGTCGTCCAGATACACAAAAACACGAGCAGCGTCCAGAAAAGACCATGCTCGGCTATGGCCCGGGTTACGATCATATAATGGAAACCGAGACCCACGTAGACCATGCCAAGAAATGCCATGGCTACCTGGTCAATGGTCGTTTTGTTCTTGGTCAGGACCGTTGCCGCCAGGAACAAAAACATCAGCAGCCAGAGGAGCTGCCCATTGTCCAAGGCTCCGAGCTGCCAGGGAATCGTCAGAAGCAAAAGCCCGATGTAACCGATTCCCTCGACCATCCGGTTGCTTTTCAGTCCGTTCATTCTTAAAAATTCATCATAGCCGATGACGGCGAGCGCGACAATCAGACCGGTAAACCAGTAGCCGCCCAAATACAGCAGAATAAAAAATGCGAGCCCTGCCACGATTCCAGTAACGATCCGCTGTTTCAAAACTATTCCTCCAATTGCCGCTTATAAGCCGCCGTATCTGCGGGCACGCCGCTGGTATTCTTGTATGGCCTCATAAAAGTGCCGCTCAGTGAACTCCGGCCAGCATAAGTCTGTAAACCAAAGCTCCGAGTAAGCCAGCTGCCACAGCATAAAGTTGCTGATCCGCAGCTCTCCGCTGGTACGGATCAGTAAATCCGGATCGGGTAGCGGATCGGTCAGCAGATAACGCGAGAACATCGCTTCATCGATTTCTTCAGGCTTCACCTTGCCTGCCTGCGCGTCCCGAACCAGCTGCTGTACGCCCGACAGCATCTCTTTCCGGCTGCCGTAATTGAGTGCAAAATTAAGAATAAGTCCATCATTATGCTTCGTTTGGTCAATGGCATCCTGTATCGACTTGAGCGTGTAATCAGGAAGATCCTGCGGCCAGCCTGTCATCCGGATCTGCACATTGTTGGCGATCAGCTCTTCGATCTCTTTAGGGAAAAACTCTAGCGGCAGCTTCATCAGGTAATCGACTTCTTCCTTGGGCCTCTTCCAGTTCTCTGTAGAGAAGGCATACATCGTAAGAACCCGAACCCCAATGTCGTTTGCCGCCATCGTTATTTTTTTCACGTTTTTCATGCCGGAATGATGTCCTGCAATACGCGGAAGTCCGCGTTTTTGGGCCCATCGGCCGTTGCCGTCCATAATAACGGCCACATGGCTCGGAATGTTGTCGGAATCCAGCCCTTGAGCCGCTTCCGTCGTTTCCGTCTTACCGCCGAACCACTTTACAAATGGTTTCATTGCCAATCCTCCATCAGGAAAGACTAAAAGACTAAAAGCCCCCTAAAAAAAGGGGGTCTTTGCCCATTACACTTCCATGATTTCTTTTTCTTTTGCTTGCAGCGTCTTGTCGACCTCGGCGATAAATTTATCGGTGAATTTCTGGATGTCTTCCTGGTGACCGCGCGATTCGTCCTCGGACAAGCCGGCGGATTTCTCCAGTTTTTTGATATCGTCGTTCGCATCGCGGCGGACGTTGCGGATTGCTACCTTTGCATCCTCGCCGGATCTGCGGGTCATCTTGACCAGCTCAGCGCGGCGCTCTTCCGTCAGGGCCGGGATGATGATCCGGATGCTGCTTCCGTCATTGGACGGGTTCAAGCCCAGATCGGATTTCAGGATCGCCTTTTCGATGGCCGACATCGAGCTTTTATCCCACGGCTGAATCATCAGCGTACGGGAATCCGGCGTATTGATGTTCGCCAGTTGGTTCACGGGCGTCATCGCTCCATAGTATTCAACCTGGACGCGGTCGAGCAGTGCCGGAGTGGCACGACCTGCACGCAGCGACAACAGTTCCTTTTTCAACGAAGAGATCGCTTTGTCCATACGCTCTTCGGCATTTTTTTTAATCGATTGAGGCATTGGCTATACACTCCCTTTTACAATCGTGCCAATCTTCTCGCCAAGCACGACGCGCTTGATATTGCCGCTTTCCGTAATCGAAAAGACGATCAGCGGGATATTATTATCCTTGCACAAGGAAGAAGCGGTGGAATCCATAACGCCAAGGTCCTTGTTCAGCACCTCGAGGTATGTAAGCGTCTCGAACTTCTTCGCAGTCGGATCTTTGAATGGGTCGGCGGAATAAACGCCGTCCACTTTATTTTTCGCCATCAGGATGACTTCCGCCTCGATCTCTGCTGCACGGAGCGCGGCCGTCGTGTCGGTGGAGAAGAACGGGTTACCTGTTCCCGCTGCGAAGATCACAACGCGGCCCTTCTCCAGATGCCGAATCGCCCTGCGGCGGATATAAGGCTCAGCCACCTGCTGCATGTTAATGGAGGATTGTACGCGTGTCGGAACGCCGATCGTCTCCAGTGCGTCTTGGAGGGCAAGGGAATTCATCACGGTAGCAAGCATACCCATATAATCAGCTGTCGCCCGGTCTATGCCTTTTGCGCTGCCGGCGATCCCTCTCCAGATGTTGCCGCCGCCAACGACGATTGCAACCTCAACTTGAAGATCGATCACTTCTTTCACCTGCTGCGCAATGGAGCTGATCATCTCCGAATCAATCCCATAACCTTGCTGTCCTGCCAAGGCCTCACCGCTTAATTTCAATACGACTCTTTTAAAACTCGGACGTTCCAAAGCCACATACCTCCCTTTCGTTCAAGCACATTTCCCGTACTTAACAAACAGGGAACACGTCGGTGTCCCCTGCATGATTGTTGCTATAAGACTTACAGATTCACTTGGCTCATAACTTCTTCTGCGAAGTTTTCTTGCTTTTTCTCCAGGCCTTCACCGAGCTCGTAGCGAACGAAACGGCGGATCGAGAGGTTTTCGCCGATCGTGGCGATTTTTTCTTTCAACACTTGCTCAACCGTTTTGTCCGGATCTTTGATGAACGGTTGCTCCAGCAAGCAGTATTCTTCGTAGTATTTAGCCAGGCGGCCTTCTACGATTTTTTCAACGATTTTCTCAGGCTTGCCTTCGTTAAGAGCTTGGTTCGTCAAGATCTCACGCTCTTTGTCAAGCGCGTCTTGAGGAACTTCGTCACGGCGAAGGAACTTAGGATTGGAAGCTGCGATGTGGAGAGCAACATCACGTACGAACGTTCTGAACTGCTCGTTTTTCGCAACGAAGTCTGTTTCGCTGTTTACTTCGACCAAAACGCCGATTTTACCACCTGCATGGATGTAGGACTCGATCATGCCTTCCGTAGCTAGGCGGTCGGATTTTTTAGCCGCAGCGGCCAAACCTTTTTCGCGCAAAAGCTCGGATGCTTTCGTCAGATCGCCATTGGCTTCTTCAAGCGCTTTTTTACAATCGAGCATACCTGCTCCTGTTTTTTCACGCAATTCTTTTACTGCTGATGCATTTACTGCCATGATAGGGCCTCCTTAATAGTTTCCTGATTTAAATGTACACCTTAAAAAAAGGGCGGTGAAAGGATTTTGCACCTTTGAACCACCCTTTTTCGTATTCGTACGTTATGTGTATTAAGCTGTCGTTTGCTCGCCTTGGTGAGCTTCGATCACAGCGTCAGCCATTTTGGCAGTCAGCAGCTTAACGGCACGGATCGCATCGTCATTACCAGGAATAACGTAGTCGATTTCGTCCGGATCGCAGTTCGTGTCAACGATACCCACGATTGGGATACCGAGCTTGCGGGCTTCAGCCACGGCAATGCGCTCTTTACGAGGATCGATAACGAACAATGCGCTCGGCAGACCCTTCATATGCTTGATACCGCCCAGGAACTTCTCGAGGCGATCTTTTTCTTTGCGAAGGATAATAACTTCTTTCTTAGGAAGAACGTCGAACGTGCCGTCCACTTCCCATTTGTCCAGCTCGTGCAGACGATTGATCCGTTGTTGGATCGTGGAGAAGTTCGTCAGCGTACCACCCAACCAGCGTTGGTTGATGTAGAATTGACCACTGCGCTCTGCTTCTTCCTTCACGGAGTCTTGAGCTTGTTTTTTCGTACCTACGAACAGAATAGTTCCGTTCTCTTCGGCTACTGATCTAACGAAGTTATAAGCTTCCTCAACCTTTTTAACCGTTTTTTGCAGGTCGATAATATAAATTCCGTTTCTTTCGGTGAAGATGTAACGATCCATTTTAGGGTTCCAGCGACGGGTTTGGTGACCGAAATGTACACCAGCCTCGAGCAGCTGTTTCATGGAGATTACTGCCATCCTCACGCACCTCCTCAAATATAGTTGTTTTTGGTACCTCCGCGCGATATCATCTTCACGGTGAAACTTCCAGATTATTGCAAGAACTGTACACTGACAGCGCAGCAGCCGCAACGCGGAAGCACCCTCACCGGAATTCATCGGCGTGTGGATTTTTACACCAAGGTTTACTATATCATAAGTCTCATAAGGTTGCAACTAGCGAGCTGTTTCGTCATAACTCAACAAAACCGGCCCCTAGCCCTGCTTGGTTGTTAGATTCGTAATGATCTGATCCAAGGTCTGTGCTCCTTTGAACTCATGCACGCCCGTGATGATACTGCCGGTCAGACGGCGCTTGCGCATCTCATCCTCGAACGCTTTCTTATCAGTGATCAGACCGCTCTGTACCAGCATGTCCGATACCTGCCACAGCACAAGACCGCTCTGCACGTAAATATAGACGTCTTTGGGAGGCTCAGGAGCCTGCTGCTTGTCCTTCTCCTCGGCAAGCCGCTGACGGATCAGCTCGTCGACCTGAGGCTGAAGATATACCTTGGCATCCTTTTCGTAGACCTGGTAATGAACCGCGGCAGCCTCCTTGAGCTGTTCGCGAGACCATGACTCCGCAGCGACTGCCGGAGCCGGCTTGTCCATTCCTTCTTGGGTCAGAGAGCTTGCACTCGGTGCGGCGTTCATCAACTGCAGCAGAATGGCCCCGGCAATCAATCCGCTGCCGAGCCCGTAGAAGAGCGATTTTTTATTCGACATTCGCACTCTCCTCCTGTTTGCCGAGCTGCAGGATCAGGGCGATTTCGCCTTTGTTTATATCGAGCTTCTTGGCAATCACGTCTATGGATTTGCCTTGGGCGTATAACTGGAAGACTTCGGCATACCGCTGCCTGATATTCATCGGCTTCTCACTGACTTCTACCTGAACGGCAGCCCTATCCGCTTCCGTTTGAGAGGGTACGGGAGCTTCTGCAGCACTCGAATCCGATGCACGGACAGCTGTGGCATAATTACTCGGATTGGCCTCTAATTGCGTTCCCAGGACAGCCTCAGGCGCTGTAGCGGTCTGCTGCTTCTGAATCTGCTCGGTTACGAATCCGACACGGCTGAGCTCCGACTGCAGCTGCTGGTTATGCTTCTCCAGCGTCTCGACACGGACGGCCAGCTTGGCGGCATGCGTGTCATAGTCCTTCTTGGTATCTGTAAATAACTGAACGATGGCCTTGTTCTGCTCCTCCAGCTCTACGGCGAAATGGTCCATAGCGCTCTCGACTTCCTTCATGCCTGAGCTTTCTTTGGAGTTAACCGGCGTACGAGGCAGCAGCTTGGCATAGACGATCAGGAGCAAACCGAACAGCACGATGTAAACCCAGGGTTGATTCAAAGCTATCACCTAATTTCACAACAAGATGTCAAAGCGATATATCGATATGATGTCCCTTGAAAGGATGTCCGTCATGGGGAGCCGAGTCTGCACGCTCCTGAGCATTCTGCACGCGTTCCGCTGGCCCAGCGGAACGACGTTTGCGCGGCCGGCCTTCCCGTCCACCCTCCCGATCCGCAGCGGTCCGGTTCGATTCTTCGGCCTTCGTGCTGATTCGCCGCTGCTCAAGCAGCTGCTTCTCCGACTCCTGAGACAGGGCAGCCTGATCATGCACCGGCTTGTGCATCATCTGCTGCTGCTTCAGCCCGGCCTCATCATTCTTATGGAGGGCGAACTGCATTTCGACGGCTTTCATACTCATCCGGCTTCCCTCCCGGCTCCTTAATGTATCGGCATCATCGCGATATCGCCATCGACCAGCTGAAACTTCACTCGCGGAGAAGTATCCTTAATAAACTTGGTATAACGGCCGATCACAATCTTGGTTCCACTAAATACATTGCCGATAACCTCTACCCTCGCCTGTTCCGAATCCTCCAGCGATTTTTCAATCTCCATGATCCGTTCCTTGGCATTGGATATATCCTCGGCCACCTGCTTCTTGGTGTGGTTCAGCTTAATCCGCAGCCCTACCTTGTCGGGGGTCAGATGACCTGCGGCGGCAAGCTGATCAAGCAACACCAGCGCCTTATCGGTCTTGTCGTGGTTCTCATTATAGGACCTCAAGTTTGCGCGAAGCTGCTGCATCTCGTTACGAAGTTCCGGCAGCACACCCACCTCAATAGCCGTAACCGTAGACATCGCATTGCCCACGGTCCGTCCAATGACACACTCGCCGGCCTGGATCTGGCCTCCGACAATCAGCCCTTTGGCTCCTTGACAGTAAACGAATCTGCCTGCACGGATCTGCGAATGCATGATGCTCTGCGTAACCAAGACTTCCTCGCCGGCTTCCACGGTAGCGTCCTGGATAAAGGAGCACTTGACCCGCTTACCTGCCCGCACGACAGCCTTGTTATGTCCGAGAATTCCAGCACTGATTTCGATAGAGCCTTCGGCTTCGAGATCTGCTCCGTCTACGTTGCCTGTGATACGGATATCCCCCGCAGCTTTGATCCGGAAGCCCGGAAGCACGCTGCCCCGAATAACAACAGACCCGACAAAATCGATATTGCCGATATTGTAGTCGACGTCCCCGTTGACTTCGAAAATCGGAAACACATTAATTTTTTCCCTGTCGGTCTTCGTCACCATTCCATCGATGGCCGCATACAGCGCCAACTGCTCCGGGTCGGTCACGACGTTTTTCCCCAACTTGAACCGTGCTTCCTTACCATCCTTGGCAAAGAGGACTTCTCCCGTTACGGCCCTCCCAGGTGCGCCCTGACCGGCCGGAATACGCTGCGCAATAAGCTGGCCTTTACGCACATTATGAAAAGTAGTTACTTCTTTATAATCAACCTTCCCATCTTCCATCTCCGTCGGCTTCTTCGCATGACCGCTCAGATCGTACAGCATCCGAATTTGTCCGTCAGCACCATGATTAGGCGCCTGTCCGGTGGCAATAGCCGTCTTCGCATAAAAAAACGAGGATGGATCCTTCACAATTTCCAGTAATATCGCTTGGTCCACTCCGTGCACAACATGATAGGACCGGATCAGTTCTTGCAGTTGCTCCAGCGTAGCCGCAAATTTCTCATCACGGTTCGTAAATTGCAAAAATGCTGTCAGCTTATCATCAGATAATACGACATCCAAGTAATAATTTAACGGCATCGTCATTTCGCCCATCATGATCCCCCGCTTTCCTCGCTTTAGTCTTGAAACAATTGCGTTCTGTGGCGGCTTAGGGAACCCCTCAACCGCAGAATCGCTTTGGAGTGCAACTGCGAGATTCTGGATGGGGAAAGACTCATGACCTCGGCAATCTCGCTCAATGAAAGTTCTTCGTAGTAAAACAAGGATACGACCGTTCTTTCTTTTTCTGTCAGACGCTCGATGGCCAGAGCCAGCGTGTCCTTCAAGTACACATCATGAACCGTAGACTCCGGGCTTTTGGCTTTATCATCAATCAGGATGGACAAGCGCGTCTCCGCCTCTTCCTCACGAATCGGGTCATCGACAGAGCAAACCGTCGTCACAGCAATATCCTGCACCATCTGCTGGAATTCACTTTCAGTGATCTGCAGGTACTGGCTCATCTCGGCATCCGTCACCGAGCGAAGATATTGCTGCTCCAGCTTCTGATAGCCTTCCTCGATTTTCTTGGCCTTCTCGCGGACCGAGCGAGGCACCCAGTCCCCCTGGCGCAGACCGTCGATAATCGCACCGCGAATCCGCCAGGAAGCATACGTTTCGAATTGCAGACCGCGCTCGTAGTCAAACTTCTCAATCGCATCGATGAGGCCCATGACCCCATAGCTCGTGAGATCATCCTTCGATACATTTTTGGGCAAGCCGATGGACAGGCGCCCGGACACATAGTCGACCAGAGGCAGATAGGTTTCGATCAAAGTCTGCTTGGCCTCCAGCTTCCGTTCCTCTCTCCACTGCTTCCATTTATCTATATTCGCTAGATGCGATTTTTGCCCGATCATGAAGGATTCACCAACCTTTACTTTTCAATCATCCGGCGAAGCGCCTCAGAGAGCTCCTTGGAAGTCTCCTCAGACGATTCGTCGACCTTGGTTGACAATTTCGGCGGGTTTAACGGTGCGAACAAGGCGTCCTGGGCAGCCGGAGCAGCCTCGTCGATCCGGTTCTTCAGCATCTGGTGAAGCTCAGCGTCCTGATCCGGCGGCGTAACGGCGTCGAAGGTGGTACCCTTGCCGGGATCCCCTTCTTCCTCAGACTCGGACTGGCCTGCATGGCCAAGCCCTGCAAACGTCCCGAGCAGCCACCGGCAGGCAAAGATCACGACGAACAGGATGGCAAAGCTGTAACAGCTTCTTAATAATGTAGTAAGCCAGATATTATTCCCGGCAGACAACGCGAAGGTAATGACAAAAGCAAGGCCGCCGACGATGAAGTTCCATTTGATTGATCCGATCATGGCTACAATTCCTTCACTCCGTGTTGGACGCTGCGGATGACGAGAACTCCCGTCACACAGTCGAATTCGATCGTTCTTCCATAGTTGCCGCCCGTATCCTCCCCCAGGATGGGAATGCGGTAACGGGCGAGAACTTCCTTGCAGGACTCGACATTTCGCGGACCAATCCGCATCGTGTCCGACTGGCTGCCGAAAGAGAACATTTGTGCGCCTCCAGCCATCTTCGCAGCCATCCGGCTGGCTTGCGCGCCGAGCTGCTCCATCTGGCGTATCATTTCCGGCAGCGCCGTATCGGCATATTTGGCGATATTGAGTTTGCCTTCTCTGGCAATCTCAGAGCTTGGCAGCATGACATGAGCCATGCCGGCAACCTTCGCTCTTGCATCGTACAAAGTCAGGCCTACGCAAGAGCCGAGTCCCGTCGTCTTCAGCACACCTGTCTGATGCGCCACATTGAGATCGGCCATCCCGACCTTGATGAGGTTCTCTTGGATCATGGAGTATGCACTCCCAAAGCAATGAAAATTTTCTCGAAAGATTCCGGATCAGGGATCAGGAAGAAATGACCTTCCATCTCTTCCTGTCCATCCAGAAACTTCGTATCAATCAGAAGCGCCTGATCACCCATCTCACCGAACTGCAGCAATCCGTAACCGAGGATGGCACCGGCCATATCGATCGCCAGGGAAGGAACCGTAGGCTGCATATTCAGGTTCGTGAAGTCGGCGAGAGAGGTCAGGTACGATCCGGCCAATATATTGCCGATCTCGTTCAAGGCCGAAAGCTCCATCTCCGTATATTCTTCATCGCTCACCACATCGATGCCGACCAGATTATGCAGCAGCCTCTTTGCGGAATCCAAGCTCAGGATAAAGAACAAGTTGCCTGGCGTTTCCCCTTCGACCCGGAGGAAGATCGCAATCACGACCTGTTCGGCTCCGCCTACGCTATCGGCAATTTCTTCGAAGGGAACCATCCGCACCTTAGGCACCAGCATATCGACCGGCTTATCGAGCAGCTTGGACAACGCGGTAGCAGCATGTCCGGCACCGATATTGCCTACTTCCTTCAGTACGTCCATTTGAAACTCGGCAAATGCGTTAAATGCTTCCACGCTGACTACTCCTCTGCGTTTTCCAATTGAACGATTTCACTTTTATTGAGCACTTCCTGCAGGTTGAGCAGGATCAAAAGACGGTTATCGCCTACCTTAGCGATGCCATGCAGGTATTTCGCTTTGATGCCGCCCACAATCTCCGGCGGGTCGTCGATATGATCGGAGTCGACATCGATCACGTCATTGGCCGAATCTACAATCAATCCGACTTCTATATCACCTACCGCTACAATAATAATGCGTGAGTTGTCCGTATACTCGCTCTCCGGGAAACCGAACCGCCCCCGCAAATCGATAACAGGCGTAACCACGCCCCGCAGGTTGATGACGCCTTTCACAAACTCCGGCGTTTTGGGCACCCGTGTCATCGGCTGCAGCCGTTCGATTGTTTTGACCTTCTCTACTTCGACCCCATACTCTTCATGAGCAAGTGCAAATACGATGACCTTCATTTCTTGTCCCATACCCATCCTCCTTAAATGATCGTGCTCGCCTGAAATCGGCAGTTTATTTGATTAAGGCGTTCGTATCGATGATCAAGGCAACCTGCCCGTCTCCCAGAATTGTCGCTCCGGAAGTGGCAAACAAGTTGGTCAAATACTTGCCAAGCGTCTTCAGGACGATCTCCTGTTGACCGATGAACTCATCCACGACGAGCGCAGCCATCTTCTCCCCCTTGCGGATGACGACGATCTGGGTATCAGCAGTACGGCTGCTCTCTTCACCCGGTACATCGAACAGCTCGGCCAGTGACACGACCGGAATGACCGAATTGCGGTAATCGACCATGCGGTTACCGTGAACCTTGCGGATCTGCTCCTGCTTGATGGCAGCCGTCTCCACAATGGACGAAAGCGGGATGGCATACTTCTCGTTCTTCAGCCGCACCAGCATCGCCGAGATAATCGACAAGGTCAGAGGCAGCTGAACTGTCCACTTGGACCCTGCGCCATAGGTCGATTCTACCTGCACACGGCCGCCGAGACTCTCGATCTTCGTCTTGACCACATCCAGACCGACGCCCCGGCCGGAAATATCCGAGATCTTGTCAGCCGTACTGAAGCCCGAGGCGAACAGCAGCAGAAAGACCTCATTGTCCGACAGACGGGCCGCCTGCTCCTTGGTGACGACTCCGTTCTGAATCGCCTTATCCAGCACCTTGTCCCGGTTGATTCCGCGACCGTTGTCTTCAATTTCGATGAACACATGATTTCCGCTATGATAAGCACGCAGGTTGATCGTTCCCGTCTCAGGCTTTCCGGCAGCAATGCGATCCACCGTAGGCTCGAGTCCATGGTCGACCGCGTTACGCAGCAAATGCACGAGCGGGTCGCCGATTTCATCGACTACCGTACGGTCCATTTCGGTCTCGGCGCCGGTGATAATGAGATCGACTTTTTTGTCCAGGCTTTTGGCAACGTCGCGGATCATCCGCGGGAACCGGTTGAATACGGTATCGACCGGCACCATTCTCAGCTTGAGCACGATGTTCTGCAGGTCGCTGCTTACGCGGGCCATATGCTCGACCGTCTCGGTCAAATCATTCTTGCGAATTTCGCTGGCTAACTGCTCCAGCCGCACGCGGTCAATCAGCAGCTCGCTGAACAGGTTCATCAGCGTATCCAGACGCTCGATATCGACGCGGATCGTACGGTTGGCAACCGGCGTACCGGATGCCGCAGGCTTCTTCTCCACCGCCTTGGCTGGTTCCGCTATAGGAGCCGGAGCGGAACCAGCGGCTACCTCAGCCTTCGCCTGAATGATCTCCGCAGCTGCCGGCTGCATCCGAGCAGTCAGCTTCTCTTGATCCAGCACGACGATCTCTACACGATCGATTTCAGAGACACTGGCAATCTGAGCATGGAGCGTGTCCTGGTCCGTCTGGGATATGAAGTAAACAGAAAACTTCTGATCGAATTTATCTTGCTCGATGTCTTCGACAGCCGGCAGCGACTTGATCACTTCCCCATTCTGCTCCAGCACGTTGAACACCATGTAGGCTCTCGCCGCCTTCAGGACGCAATCCGGTCTGACGGATACCTCAATCCAGAATACCGGAATGCCTGCCTCAATCGTCTGCTCGAGAATCGACAGCTGGAACTCGTCAAGCTCAGCAGCGCCCCCTTGGCCATTGGCAGCCGTAGAAACCTGGGCTCCTGCTGAGCCGGCAGCCTTCAGATAATCTCCGGAGACAATGGACTTGAGTGCAGCAACGACGGCGGTAACATCGGCCTTACCGGTTCCGCCTTGAATAATATCGTCAACCATGGTTTCGAGAGAATCCAAACTCTTGAACAAACAATCGAAAATGAACGAGTCCATCTTCAGCTTATGATTGCGAACCAAATCCAGCACGTTTTCCATCTCATGGGTAAGGGAAGCGATATCCTCGAAGCCCATCGTAGCCGACATTCCCTTGAGGGTATGGGCGGAGCGGAATATGTTCTGAACAATGCTGATGTCTTCCGGACTGCTCTCGAGGCTTAACATGTTTTCATTGATCGCTTGCAAATGATCCTTGGATTCGTCAATAAACATCGAGAGATATTGATTCATCTCCATAAGCACACCTCCGTCATGGTCATCATTTTATGTATTTCACACTAAGACAGATTTGCAGCACCGACAACGGCTACCAGTTTCCCAGCAATTTCCTGCTGCGGCAATACGTGAGTGACTCCTTTCAATTCCACTGCGGCGCGAGGCATCCCGTAGACGATACAAGTGTTCTCGGCTTCGGCGATCGTCGTGACAGCTCCCGCATCGAGCAAAGCCTTCATTCCCTTCGCTCCGTCCGAGCCCATACCGGTCATAATAACGATATGACGCTTCAGCTCCTTGAGCGGCAGCAGCGATTCGAACAGCGCATCCACAGAAGGCCGGTGTCCGCCACGGGGTTCATCCTTGCTCAGATGAATCCGGTATCCGCCTGATCCATTCCGCGCGACAGCCATATGGAATCCGCCGGGAGCCACGTAGGCCGCTCCGTTTTCCAGCACCATGCCTTCCTCGGCCTCGACAACCTTCAGCCCGGAGACCGAGTCAAGCCGGATCGCCAGCGATTTGGTGAAATTGGGAGGCATATGCTGAACGATAACGACCGGAGCGGCCAGCTCCCCCGGAAGATGGGCAAGCACCTGGTGCAGTGCCCTCGGGCCCCCCGTAGATGTACCGATGGCAACCAATTGCTGCACGGGTCCAAGCTTGCGCCCGGACAAAGGCTCCGCCGAAGGCGGACGAGCAGCCACAGGACGAGGCAGCAGCGGATTGGATAACGGAGGCGGTAAGGGCGCCTGTCGCTCCAATACCTCTGGCGAGAAGCTGACCCGCTTCATTTTGGTGCGGACAGCGGCGTGAAGCTTCTCCAAGATGAGCCTTTTTACCTTGTGCAGGTCGAGCGAAATGGAGCCCGAAGGCTTGCCTACAAAATCAAAAGCGCCCCACTCCAATGCCTTGATGGTCTCGGAGGCTCCTTCTTGAGTCAAGCTGCTCAGCATAATGACGGGCAGCGGGCACTCTTTCATAATGACACGCAACGCCTCCAGGCCGTTCATGATGGGCATTTCGATATCCATCGTTACGGCATGGGGACGGAATTTTTTCACAAGTTCAATAGCCTCTTTACCGTTCTTCGCCGTACCTACGACGCGTAATGACGGGTCCTCCGATATGAAGTCCGAGATCAGCTTCCTCATGAAGACCGAGTCGTCCACGACCAGAACATCATACGGCTGCTGCATAGTACCACTCCTCTACGTTGTCAATTAGGTCTGAAGGCCAGTAGCTGATTCGCACAGGAAGGAATACCGGTCGATTATTGTTTAAGCAGACGGACCATCCGGTTCAGGAAGCCCTTGACCGAAGCGGACTGAGTCTCCGCAGGCATCTGATTGGCTAGAAAATCATTCGTCAGATGGCCTAGGGACTTCGCTGCGGAGCTCTCCGGGAAAGCCAGCATAAACGGCACCTGTTTTCTGACCGCCCGCGAAACTGCCGCATCATCCCATACATAACCGATCGTGGGAATGTCCAGATTCATAAACTGCTTAGCTACCATACTGATCTTATCAGCGGTTTGCCGGCCTTCCTTCCAGTCCAGCACCCGGTTGACGACCAGCCTGAAATTTACGTTGTGGTCCATCGAATGAACCATTTTAATGATCGCGTACGCGTCGGTAATCGAGGTCGGCTCCGGCGTCGTGACGACGATCGTTTCCTGGGCCGCCAGAATAAATTTCAAGGTTTCCTTCGATAAGCCGGCTCCCGTGTCAAACAGGATGAAATCAACATGCCCATTCAATTGATTGACTTGGTCGGCAAAATAATCGAGCTGCTCCTCCGAGAGCCTGATCAGGTCATTGAACCCCGAGCCTCCGGCAATAAACTGCAGCCCCTGCGGCCCGGTGTTAATAATATCCCAGACCGTCCTCTCCCGTTTGAGCAGATGATAGAGGCTGTATTTGGATGTAATCCCCATCAGCACGTCAATATTAGCGAGGCCGATATCGGCGTCGAAGATCAGCACCTTAAACCCTTTATTTTGCAAAGCCAGCGCGAAGTTTAACGTGAAGTTAGACTTACCGACGCCTCCCTTGCCACTGGTAATCGTTATGATGCGCGTTGATTTCTCCCCTTGCAGGGCACCTTGATGCTTGATCAGATTCCGAAGCTCTTGTGCCTGGTCCGTCATGGTTCCCGATCCTCCAGAATCAGATCAATAATTTGCTTTTCTTGCAGTACCCTAATATCATCGGGCACGCTTTGTCCATTCGCCACATAGGAAGGCTGCAGTCCAAATTCGCGGATGATGTTAGGAATCGCTCCATAGGAATCCGTCTCGTCCAACTTGGTGAACAACACTTTATCCAGTTTGAACTTATTGAAATTACTCGTAATGGCCTTTATATCCTTGTACTTCGTCGTCAGACTAAGCACGAGGAATGTTTCGCTCTTCCCTCCGGACCGCAGAAGGGCATTCAGCTCGGATACGTACATCTCATTGCGGAAATTCCGGCCCGCCGTATCCATGAAGATGAGGTCGCAGTCCTTCAGGTTCTCGAAGGCTCTGTTCAGGTCAAGCGGTGAGAAAACGACTTCCAGCGGCACATTCAATATCGTCCCGTATGTTTTCAACTGCTCGACCGCTGCGATCCTGTACGTATCGGACGTAATAAAGCCTACCTTGCGCTGATGCTTAAGCACCTGTTCCGCAGCGAGTTTGGCGATGGTTGTCGTTTTACCAACACCGGTCGGCCCTACAAAATGGGCAATCCGGGTATCCGCAGCGATCGACTTTACACCATCGCCCGCGAGAATCGCGAGCAGCTGCTTCTCCAGGGAATGTCTGACGAACTCCTCGGTCAGCTCCGCCTCCTCCCGCACCGCCTCTTCGGCTGCGACAGCCATGAGCTCATCGACGAGCAGCGGATCTACCTCCTGCTCCAGCAATCTGCGTTCATATCGCTGCAGACTTGGGTGCTGCTCCTCCACCTCGCCTTGCCGTAGAGAGAGCTTCAGCATCATGTCCTTCATCTGCTTGATCTCATCGAGCAGCATATCCTCCTTGGCCCGAATCATGCCTGCTGCTTGCGAGCGCTGAAACGGCGCGATGGGGAGCGGCGAAGCGGCCGGTGCGGGCGTTTCCGGGAAAACATCCGGTACCTCAGGAAAGGCCAGCGATAGCTTCTCTTCTCGCGAAGCTTGTGTCATCGCGGGTTGAACGGCTTGCGGCGCATGACCCGCCTGGGCGCCATAAGCAGCGGCCACCAACGGTTTGGCCGTCGTGGCGACCGCAGACAAGGAAGCCTGCGGCTGTGCTGACTGGCGCGAAGACGACGGCGGGTCCGCAGGTTTCCCTGACGGACCGGAGGCCGCTTGATCCATAGCGGCGATAACTTCAATCTTTTTCTTGGTAAACATCCCCAGGAAGCCGCCAGTGCGGACCTCCTTGGTATTGATAATGACCGCATCCTTGCCGAGATCGTTGCGAATCTTTTGCAGGGCATCCGGCATGGAATCGACGACGTATCGCTTCACTCTCATAAGTTAACGACCCCCATGCTTTGAATTTCAACGCTCGGCTCCAGCTCGCTGTAAGACAGCACCGGAATATCCTGCATCGTCCGCTCCAGCAGCTGGCGCAAATACATACGAATCGTCGGTGATGTAAGCACGATCGGCTGCTGCCCAGATTGGAGCAGCTTCGTGACCTGATCGGTCACCCGCTGGTAAATCACCTGCGTCGAGGTCGGATCGAGGGACAGGTAGCTTCCCTGATCCGATTGCTGCACCGACTCGGCGATCTTCTTCTCGAGATTCGGCCCGACGGTAATGACCTTGAGCGAATCTCCGCTTGTCGTATACTGCTGAGTGATCTGGCGGGACAATGCCTGGCGTACATACTCGGTCAGCACATCCGGATCCTTCGTATACGTTCCGTAATCGGCGAGCGTCTCGAGAATGGTGACCAGGTCGCGGACCGAGATTTTCTCGCGGAGCAGCTTGACCAGCACCTTCTGTACATCCCCAAGCGACAGTACATTCGGGATCAGGTCGTCCACGAGAGCCGGATAGCTTTCCTTGACATTCTCGATGAGTGCCTTCGTCTCTTGACGCCCGAGAAGCTCATGGGCATGCTTCTTGATAATTTCGGTCAGATGCGTCGCTACGACAGACGGCGGATCGACGACAGTGTAACCAGACAGTTCGGCGCGCTCCTTGGTCGGCTCATCGATCCATAGCGCTGGAAGTCCGAATGCAGGCTCCAGCGTATCGATGCCCGTAATGGAATCGTCATCGAAACCAGGGCTCATCGCGAGATAATGACCGAGCAGCAAATCTCCGCGAGCCACGATGTTGCCTTTGATCTTGATGATATATTCGTTAGGTCTCAGTTGAATGTTATCCCGTATCCGAATGACCGGTACCACAACGCCAAGCTCCAAAGCACACTGTCTGCGGATCAGGATAATCCGGTCAAGCAGGTCGCCACCCTGCTGCGTATCAGCCAGAGGGATGAGGCCATAACCGAATTCGAACTCGATCGGATCGACGTTCAGGAGACTGATGACGCTCTCCGGACTCCGGACTTCCTCGATCTGCTGCTCTTCTTCGAGCTGCACCTCTTCCGCTTGCTTCCGCTGCATCGTTTGTGTCATCCGGTAAGCGGCGAACCCTAGCAGCAAAGCGATCGGGAAGGTCGTCCAGAAATGAATCGGCGTAAACAGACCCAGCGCCGTAACCGTACCTGCCGCAATGTACAGCAGCTTGGGATAGGAAAACAACTGGCTGGTCAGGTCATGTGCCAGGTTGCCGTCCGAGGCGGCCCGGGTCACGATAATTCCCGCAGCCGTCGAGATCAGAAGCGCGGGAATCTGGCTGACCAGACCGTCACCGATCGTCATGATCGAGTACTTCTCCCCTGCTTCCGCAAAGCTCATGCCCTTCATGGCAACCCCGATAATCAACCCGCCGATGATGTTGATAAGGAGCATGATAATCCCAGCAATCGCGTCACCTTTGACGAACTTACTCGCACCGTCCATCGCTCCGTAGAAGTCTGCCTCGCGGGCGATTTTTTCACGCCGTTCCTTGGCCTGCTGCTCGTTGATCATACCGGCGTTCAGATCGGCGTCAATGCTCATCTGCTTGCCCGGCATAGCATCGAGTGTAAATCTTGCCGCTACTTCGGCAACGCGCTCGGAACCTTTGGTAATGACAATAAATTGCACGAGTACGAGAATGATAAACACGACGAAACCGACAACCAGGTTGCCTGCCGCGACGAAAGAACCAAAGGTTTCGACCACATTACCGGCATCCGCATGAGCCAGGATGTTCCGGGTCGTAGAAACGTTGAGCGCCAGTCTGAACAAGGTTGTAATCAGGAGCAGGGAAGGAAAGATGGAAAATTGCAGCGCATCGGTCGTATTCATGCCAACCAGGATAATCATAAGCGCCAGCGTAATATTCATAATAAGCAAAAAGTCCAACAGCCAAATCGGGAGCGGTACGACCATCATGAGAATGATGCCGATTACGCCAATAAGAACGACAAAGTCTCTTGGTTTCAATGCCGGTGCCCCCTTTCCGTAACGTACGCATCATGCGTTTCTTAATTGGCTTTGCCTTTCAGCTTGTACACATAGGCCAGTACCTCGGCCACAGCCTGGAACATGTCGGCGGGAATCGCTTCGCCGATTTCCACTTGTGCGTACAAAGCACGGGCGAGCGGTTTATTTTCAATCGTCGTAACCCCGTGATCTTTGGCAACTTGCTTGATTTTCAGAGCGACGTAATCCGAACCCTTGGCAATCACTGTAGGTGCTTGCATCTGGGATCCGTCATACTGAAGCGCGACGGCAAAGTGAGTCGGATTCGTAATGACCACATCGGCTTTCGGCACATCCTGCATCATCCGCTGCAGAGCCATGCGGCGCTGCTTCTCCCGGATCTTACCTTTGATCAGCGGGTCACCCTCCGACTTCTTGTACTCATCCTTGATGTCCTGCTTGGACATCTTCAGCCCCTTCTCATACTCATACTTCTGGTACATATAATCCAGGACCGCCAGTACAATCAATACGGCACCAATCTTCACACCAAGCATCAGGACGAGCGAAGAGGTAAACGACAAGATTTCTTCCAAAGGCAGATGCGCCAGCTGCATAATATGCTCGCGCTCCCCCATCAGTGTCGAATACACAATGTATCCGATAACGGACATCTTGAGCATCGATTTCAGGAAATCGACGACAGCCCGCATCGAGAACAGCTTCTTAGCCCCTTCGAGCGGATTGATCTTGCTGAACTTCATCATCAGCGGATCGCCCGTCATCAGAAAGCCGATCTGCAGGTAATTGCCTGCAATGGCGATGATTACGGAGATCAGGAAGATCGGCCCTACAATCATCAGAATTTGAAGACCCAGCTTCTCGAACAGTACAAGCACATTGTCTGCGGTCACACTCAGCAGCAGAAAATCCGTGTAGACGGAACGGAACATGCCGACAAGATGGGTTTTCATGAACCCTCCGAAAACAAAAAACGAGAGAAAGGAGAAAAAAAGAATGAAGGCGGCAGGTAATTCCATGCTCTTCGCAACTTGCCCTTTTTTCCTGGCATCCTGCTTTTTCTTAGGTGTCGCGGGCTCCGTCTTCTCTCCAGCGAACAGCTGGAGGTCAAGCCGCAGGCGAAATGCCGGACTCGCCACGTCCATCCCTTCCATACCAGCCATTCCTCCCATCAATTCTGAAAGAGTCCGAAGAACCCTTTCATGGCTTCCATCATCTTGGCGAATATGTCCGTAAACAAAATTTCATAGCCCGGAAACAACAGCACCAGCATCAGCAGCCCGATCAATAATTTGAGCGGCAGCCCGATGACGAAAATATTGAACTGTGGGGCCACCCGGGCGAGCAGCCCGAGACCGACATCGGTCAGAAACATCGCTACGACGAGGGGCGCCGCCATCTGAAAGCTTAACGCAAACACCTCAGAGAATGTCTTCACGATGAATTCCGAAATTTGTCCCCCGTACATCCTGTCAAACAAATCATTCGAAAGCGGAATCCACTCATAACTCCGCATCACCGCTTCAAGCAAATACAGATGACCGTTCAAAGTCAGAAACAAAAGCGTCGCGATCATAAACTTCAGGTTGCCAATTACCGGGCTCTGTGTACCGCTCATCGGGTCGATGACGTTCGCAATACCGAACCCCATCTGAATATCAATGAATGCACCGGCGACCTGCACGACCGTAAAGAACAGGTAGGCTACGAAGCCTAGGCACAAGCCGACGAGTATTTCGCGGATAATTGCAAGTATGTACAGACCGTCAATGACAACTCCCGCTTGGGCCCCAGCTCCGCCGAACGCGGCGAGGGCGATGAAAAAAGACAATCCAAGCTTGAACTGCGTAGGTACGTTACGGGCCGAGAAGATCGGGGCCACCAGAAAAAAAGAGGTCACCCGGCACAAGATTAGCATATACGCCGGAAAATAAGATAGGATCCATTCCATCCTCCGGGCCTACCCTACGAACTTGTACAAATTGTTCATCAAGTTATAGGTAAAGTCCACCAGCGTATTCAAAATCCACGGTCCGAAAACCAAAATCGACAACAGCACCAGCACGATTTTCGGTACAAAAGCCAGCGTCTGCTCCTGGATTTGGGTAGTGGCCTGAAACACGCTTATGATCAGGCCGACGACAAGGGCAATGACCATCATCGGGGCACTGGCCTTCAGCGTCGTATACACAGCCTCACCGGCCAACCGAATAATAAACTCCGTGCTCAATGCAAGATCCCTCCATGTCCGGTTATGAGTTATAGCTCAGCAGCAGCGATCGTACGACCAAGTACCAACCGTCCACGAGAATGAATAGCAGTATTTTGAACGGCAACGAGATCATGACTGGCGGGAGCATCATCATCCCCATCGCCATGAGCGTACTGGCAATGACCATATCGATAACCAGAAAAGGGATAAAGATCATAAAGCCCATCTGAAATGCAGTCTTCAGCTCGCTGATCGCATAAGCCGGAACCAGCGCAGTAAGAGGGGTATCCTCCACTCCACTCGGCGGCGGCGCCTTGGTGTAGTCCAGGAACAGCTTCAGATCCTTCTGCCGGGTATGCTTGAACATAAACTCCTTCATGGTTAGCGAAGCTCTTTCCAAAGCGACGGTTTGCGTAATCTCACCTTTGCTGAAAGGCTGAAAAGCATTCTGATTAATGTCTCCGAAAGTCGGAGCCATAATGAAAAAGGTTAGAAATAAGGCAAGCCCGATCAGCACCTGGTTCGGCGGCATCTGCTGAGTACCCAGGGAGGTACGTACAAAGCCGAGCACAATAATGATGCGAGTAAAGCTGGTCATCATCACCAGAATCGCGGGAGCGATGCTCAAGATCGTAATCAGGAGCAGAATGGTGACCGTTCCGGAGGCGTTGCCTGATCCGCCAATATCGATATTGATACCGGGGATCGGATCGGCTGCCCATGCTTGTCCACCTACAGAAGCGAGCATCATGACGAACAACAGCAGCACTACTGATTTGATCCACGTTTTCATGACTTATCCTTCAACCGATCTGAATTATTGTCCTGCTGAAGCAATTCCTCCATCAGCTTCTTGCGGTCCGTCATCTTGCTTTGGAACACATGCTGGAAGGAAGGGTGATCGATATCCAGCTCTTCCTCCGCTTCCGGCTTCCGGCGACGGCTCTTGATCCAATCGCCAACTGTCTGAAAGCCCGGACTGACCAAAGAGGAACCTGAAGACATCGCTTCGCTGATGCTCGCTACTTCCTGCTCGTCGGTCACCTTCTCCAGCAGCTGTACATTGTCCCCCACGCCTACGATGTAGAGCGATTTGCCGATCTCCAGCACTTGAACCGACTTGTTCGGACCAAGCGGCAATCCGCCCAGGGAGCGGATTGCACGTCCGGAGAAAACCTTATTTTTTTGTGCAATGATCTTCATTATGATGAAGAACATGACGATAATAACAATAAGAAAAAAGATCACCTTGACAATCATTCCGAAGGTATCCCCTGCAGCGTACAAGGAATCCGGTGAGTCAAAAGGACTCGAACCGGTTGGCTCCGTCCCCGTTTCCCCGAAACAAACAGCAGCGAACACCGCGGTTTGTAACCAGACGATCAGAACGGAAAGCAGCGTCTTGGTTGCGAGTCTTTTCAATGTTCACATTCCCTTCGGTTTGTGTGGATGTGCTTGATAGCTTTGAAGCTGAGGCGCAAGCAACGCTTAGCTCCCTAGCCAAGCGTCTTTTTGATAGCCTCAATTACGCGGTCCGCCTGGAACGGCTTCACGATAAAGTCCTTAGCACCTGCTTGAATCGCATCGATAACCATCGCTTGCTGACCCATCGCTGAGCACATAATGACCTTCGCGTTCGCATCGATCTTTTTGATTTCTTTCAGAGCCTGAATCCCGTCCATCTCCGGCATCGTGATATCCATCGTAATCAGATCGGGGCGGAGCTCCTTGAACTTCTCGATCGCCTGAGCGCCATCATTGCCTTCGCCGACCACTTCGTAGCCGTTTTTCGTCAGGATGTCACGGATCATCATTCTCATAAATGCTGCATCGTCTACAATCAAAATTCGGTTAGCCATGGGTTCAAGTCCTCCTAAGGAAATGTAAGTTTAGTATTGTTGCAATTTTTGAATTCGGTCCCACTGATTCACGATATCCGTGACGCGTACACCGAAGTTCTCATCGATAACGACGACCTCACCTTTGGCGATCAGCTTGTTATTGACCAGAATATCCACTGGCTCACCAGCCAGCTTATCCAATTCGATGATGGAGCCTTGGGAAAGCTCCAGGATATCCTTGATTACTTTGTGTGTGCGGCCTAGCTCCACCGTTACCTTAAGCGGAATATCGAGGAGCAGGTTCAAATTCGTATCTTCGGCCTGTGAGAGCTGCGGTGACGTGAAGTTCGAGAACTGGGCAGGCTGCACGTTCACGTTGCGTCCTGTCGGTACGCCATAGTTCGCAGGCTGCGGCGGATAGGCCGGAGGCTGTTGATACATCGGCTGCTGATAACCCGGCTGCTCCTGGTACATCGGCTGCTGAGGCTGCTGATACATCGGCTGTTGGTACATAGGCTGCTGCATCGGCTGCTGATAAGGATCTTGCTGGTACGGCGCTGCGGCGGCAGGAGCCTGGGCAGGCGGTGCTGCCTGGGCAGGTGTCGGCTCTATCGACGGGACTGATGGTGCAGGAGCTGT
Source organism: Paenibacillus filicis (assembly GCF_038070315.1). Lineage (NCBI taxonomy): Bacteria > Bacillati > Bacillota > Bacilli > Caryophanales > Paenibacillaceae > Paenibacillus > Paenibacillus filicis. The sequence continues at coordinate 174,923 of NZ_JBBPCC010000013.1, forward strand.
CGTTTCGGACATTTCTGTCCCTCCCATCAGAATGGATACCATGTCTCTGGCAAAGCCGACCGGCAGCAGCTGCATGATCGTCGAATCTATCAAATCCCCGATTGTCAAGTGGAACGAAATCTTGATGAATACGTCCTCTTGCGGAATCGACGACGAGTCGACTCCATCCGTCAAGTCCATAATGTCGATGCCCGGAGGAGAAATATTGACGAACCGGTTGAAAATCGTCGACATCGAGGTTGCCGATGAGCCCATCATCTGGTTCATGGCTTCCTGTACAGCACTGATATGTATTTCGGACAGCTCCATATTTTGCCCGGTTCCGTCCCCGCCCATCATCAGATCGGCAATGACTTGAGCATCCCGTGTCTTGATGACGAGCAAATTAATCCCATGGAAGCCATCCACATAGTCGACGTGCACGGCCACGTGAGGCTTCGGAAATTCCTTAACCAGGTCCGATCTTGCAATGATGGATACCTGGGGCGTGGTGATATCGACCTTCTTGCCCAAAAGCGTCGAGAGCGCGGTTGCCGCACTTCCGAAGGTGATATTTCCAATTTCGCCCAGAGCATCCTGCTCAAGCGGCGACAGGTACTCTTCCACACGTGGTGCCGATGAATCCGAATAATCCGAATTGCCTGATCCCATGCTCTCAGAGGACTGTCTCAATAAAGCATCAATTTCTTCCTGAGACAAATAATCCTTACTCGTCATTCTCTTCCACTCCTTCTTGAACAACTTCACTGATTTGTACCGCCAGCTTGCCCCTTGTCGTTCCCGGCGTTCCAAAGTACTTGAGCTTCTCCCCGATCCGTATGCGGAGGGCTTCATCCACAGACCTGTTCAGGGTAATGACATCACCCGCATTCAGGTTCAGAAACTCCTTCACGGAAATCTGAGATTCGCCCAATTCGGCAATAATCGGCAGCTTCGCTTTGTGTAGCCTGTTCTGGAGAGCCATCATCTCTTCAGGAGCGCTGGTCTTCTTCTGGGATACGAACCAGTGATGCACCGACAACCTTGGCATAATCGGCTCAATGACGACGTGCGGAATACAGAGATTAATCATTCCGGTCGTATCACCGATCTTGGTGCTAAGTGAGATCAGAGCAATCGTTTCATTCGGCGACACGATCTGCATAAACTGCGGATTGGTCTCCAAAGCCTCCAGACGAGGAGACAGATCGACCACCGTCTTCCAGGCTTCCTGCAGACTCTCAAACGCCCGGCTGAAAATTCGCTCCATCACAATCGTTTCGATTTCTGTTAACGCATTGATTTTCGTAGGAGAAGTCCCGGCTCCGCCTAACAGCCGGTCGAGCATGGCAAAAGCAACGTTCGGGTGAACTTCAAGCACCATTCGTCCTTCAAGCGGCTCCGCTTCGAAAATGTTCAGTATCGTCATCTTGGGAATGGAGCGAATAAACTCATCATAAGGCAATTGCTCGACTTGTACCACATTTATCTGCACAAATGTTCTTAATTGAGCAGAAAAATAGGTTGTCAGGAAGCGCGCAAAGTTTTCATGGATACGCGTTAAGCTGCGGATGTGGTCTTTGGAAAACCGAACCGCCCGCTTGAAATCATAGGCCCGTACCTTTTTCTGCGTGTCTTCTTTTTTTAGCTCCTCAGCATCCATTTCCCCGGATGAAAGGGCCGCAAGCAAGGCGTCAATCTCATTCTGCGATAACACATCCACCATGTCCCGTCACCCCCTGTCGCTGATGTACCCGTATGCGGCTTCGATTACTGAAGCACGATATCCGTGATCAAGATTTGCTGCAATTTCCCGTCGTGCAGCTCTTCATTCATTCTATTCATAAGGGCTGAGGTGAGGCTGTCAAAGCCTTTTTTGCCCGACACCTGGTCCGGCGTCTTGTCGGCAAGCGTTTCAATGACAATGGCTTTCATACGACTTTGCAGTTTTTCAAACTCTTCCTTACCCTTTTTATTTTCAAGTTCAAAGGCAAAGCTAATTTTTACAAATTTATTGCCCGGACCACCGTTCGCTGGAGCAGCCAGATTCGTCAGGACATCCTTCATCTCAACGGTGTATTCCTTAATTTGATCCGGCGTGAGCTTTTTGCCCGCCTTCACATCTTTCGCAGAATTTTGCGCTTGCACGGCCGGATCGGCACTGGATTTGTCCATGTAATTCCATAAAACAAACGCTGCGGTTAAAATGAGCGTGATCGCAATGAGAACAGCGACAACCATGATAAATATTTTACTTTTAAACAACTTACGACCCCTCCGAATTCAGGCTCTTCATCGTACCGCCGATGAGACCAACGGTCTGCATATAGCGCTGTACCAACTCGACCACTTCCGGCACAGGTTCGAGCACCATTATTTTTTTGCCGTTGACGAGCGAGATCATCGTATCCGGCGTATTTTCAATCGTTTCGATGAGCAAGGCGTTGATGGTTATCGTCTTGCCGTTAAGTCGGGTTAGCTCCACCATATGCATGCCTCCGGCTGGGTAATCGGGGGAGGCTCGCTCCCCCGTGGTTACTGGTTTATTCTACTTAACGCTTCAGGTTTACAACTTCTTGCAATACTTCATCGGAAGTCGTAATGATCCGCGAGTTCGATTGGAAGCCACGCTGCGCAATGATCATTTCCGTGAACTCTGATGTCAGGTCTACGTTAGACATCTCGAGCTGACCAGAGACGATGGCGCCTGTTCCAGTAGCTGGATCATTGGCCAATGAGGTACCCAGGTCAATAGGGTCCACATTGGAGTTCGGCGTTGACCTGTACAGATTACCTCCGATTTTCTCAAGTCCAGCCGGGTTTACGACCTTGGCTACAGCGATAAATTGTCCTGTTGGTGCAGCCGTACCGTCTGCCTGAACCGCTACAATCTCGCCCGATTGCGAGATGGAGAATGCTGTAACAGCGGGATCCAGTGTTATCCCTTGCCCATCCGTACCCAGCACGAACAATCCATCCGCATTGACCAGACGGCGCTCCGCATCGAGGTCGAAGTTCCCAGCCCGCGTCAGATAAGGCCCTTCGGCCCCGTCAAGAGCCGGAGACACGGCGAAAAATCCGTCTCCGTCGATCCGCAGATCGGTCGGCTTATTCGTCGTCATAGCGCTGCCCGGCGTATGTAGCGTATCAATCGCCGAAACCGTTACCCCAAGGCCAATCTGCTTGGAATTAACGCCGCCTTTTTCCGCCGTCGGCGCGGATACGCCCGAAACGGTCTGGCTCAAAATATCCTTGAACATAACACGGCCTGCCTTGAAGCCGACCGTATTGACGTTGGCAATGTTATTGCCGATGACGTCAAGCTTGGTCTGGAAACCCCTCATACCCGATACGCCTGAATAAAGAGACCTTAACATCGATCATTGCCCCCTATGGTCTGAGTACCCTCAGTTGCTTGCATGTATACATCTACGGGTTGCTTCTGTCGGTCCACAACCCAGGCCTCCGACTTGCGGGCCGGCCTTACGAAATGATCATGGCGCTATCAATCTGCGTAAACAAATTGTCCTTCATGGAAGCACCGTCCATCGCGGTCACCACGGTCCGGTTTTTGATGTTTACGATCAAAGCCGTATCGTTGATTAGCATTAACGAATCCTTGGCGCCTTTGGATGCCGCCTTGTCGATGGCGGTGTTGATCTTGAGAAGCTGCTCGGGCTTGAATTGAATGTCCCGCTGGCGCAGCCTTTCCTCCGCATGCTGACTGAACTTCACGAACTGGTTCTGAAGAACTGCATCGAATGAAGATGGTGCAGCCTTCCTATCAGCGGCTGGAGCGGGTCGTGCGGCAGGCATTGCTCCCGCATATAAGCTCCCGACGGTTATCCGTTCACTCATGGCGAAGGCTCCCCCTCGCTTGCGGGGTTCTTGATTTGCGAGATGTTCGTAAGCGCGATATCCTCGCCGTTCACCTTCGCAAATTGTTCGCCTTTCTTGACGGTAATCGATTCGACGATACCTGATCGGGTATGCGTGACATTGTCCTTATCTTCATAAGACCAGGCAATTTCCTTGCCAATCAGGCCGGAAGCAAATCCGAGCGATTGGCGGAGCTGCTTCATCTCGTTAGCCATATTGCTCAACTGCTCGACCGAAGTAAACTGAGCCATTTGAGCGATAAATTCCTTGTCCTGCAACGGCTGAGTCGGATCTTGATTCGATAGCTGGGTCATCAAAACCTTCAAAAACGCATCTTTCCCCAAATTATTGGCATCCTTGGCGTTCGGCGTTTTATCGACGTTGGGCTTGGAATAATAGGGCCATATGTTTTTCGTGCTGATATTGGAATCTGCCATGTGCTTTCACCTCCTGCCTTTTGCTGGGTGTGAGCTTGATGATTAGGCGGTAAAGTCAATCGAGCCGTCAGTGGCCGCCAATCTCAACCGGCTGGCCAGTGCCTCTTCCTCAGCCTTTACATCGTCCAGCGAAATTTCCTTGCCGCTCGATTTCTGCTGCTGCTTGGAAGATTGAGGCTGCTGCTGCCGGCCTTCCTGGAACAAGCCTGACTGAAAGCCCTGACTTTGGCTGACCTCCAGCTTGTCGACCTGAATGCCTTGTGCCTGCAGCGAAGTACGAAGCTGCGAAAGCTGGCCTTCCAGCATTTCCTTGCCTGTTAGGCTGTCGGCCATGAACTGGGCGATAAGCTGGCCGTTGTGCATAGTCAGCTTAACCTCGACATGCCCCAGATGCTGCGGATACAGCGATATTCTCGCCTCCGTGACGCCCTCTGCCGACCTGCCGAGTACAAACGACCCGACGACAAACTTAGTCATATCGTCCGTGAAGGATGATGCAGGCATCTGCAGGACAGCCCCTCTGGCCGCTTGTTGGCTGGCCGATGTTTGCTTCATCCACTCGCTTACCGTCACTGGTGCCTGATTATCAGCTTCAGCCTGGTCGCTGGGTAGCAGCTCGAATAGAGGAGCTTCGTCTTTAACCCCAGGCTCTATAGGTATTCGGAAAGCCTGATGCTTGAGAGCAAGAGCCTCGAGCTTCTGCATGGCATGAGGTACGACTTGAACCGCAACAGGGCTTGCAGGAGCGCTATCCGCATTAGCCGCCTGTGAACCGATCAAAGTCTGTACGGCTTGCTGCTGTCCTGTTTTGGCCTGATTCGTCACGCCCAGTTGAGCTGCCGCATGAAGCAGCACTTGAGGCAGTTCCTTCATCGCCTGCTGAAGCGCAGGTTCTTTCGTACCGCTTGCAGCCAGTTCCTTCAATTGCTTCACCATATCCAGCGCTTCGCGCAGATGTATGACGGGCTCACCCGCACGCTGACCTGGAGAAGATCCATCCCCCTCGGCTTCAGCAGCAACAGTCTGCGTAGCCAGCGGCACGAATAGCAGCGGATTCAGTAATTGCGAGGCATCTTCCCCCTCATCTGGACCGCTATGAAGCTGCGTGTCCTCATCGGTCCTAGCATCCCCTTCAGACGTCGAATGACCGGCAGTTAGTGCAGCTAGCAAGGCTTGCAGGTCCTGGAGCCATGATTGCAGCTCGGGCTGTTGAAGCACCGCTTCTCCTTGACCCGAAGCATCGGCCTGCTCCAACAACTGGATGAGTCCGTCCAATTGCCCGCCCTGGAGACCAGCCAACTGCTCCTCGCTTAGGCCCGTCTGTGCAAATAGAGGCATCAGCTGTTGAAGAAGAGCGATAAGCCCATTCCCTGAAGACTTCCCGCTGCTGCCGGAGGACGTGTCGGTACTCATGACGCCCGTGAGCGCAGCATTGAAAGAGCCTGACCCTGCAGAAGCAGCTCCTGATCCGGAGGACGAACCGTTTGTAGATGTAACCGTTACGGATGTCGCTTGAATTTCCATATATTTCACCTCCCTTCAAGTTTGTTTATTGAACGAGCCTGGCTGAGATCAAGGCAGCCGTTTCCTTCGATGCATCCGTAAGAGCGGACATAATCTTCGAGCGTCCGGCATTATCCATAGACTTCAGAATCGAAATCACCTTGTCCGGGCTTGTATTCTGCATCTCCAGCAGAACGGTTGCTGCGCTCTTCGGCGTCATATTGGCGAACGTAGCCCCCAGATCATCCTTGCTGAGCTGATCCGTTTTGGCACTCGCAGCCGGCTGCGTCGCTTGCTTTAACCGCTCCTGCAAAGCAGCCATTTGCGTATCGCGGACCTGCTTCTGGTCCTTGATCAGGATGGAAGCCTCCGCCGCCTTCTTGGGATCCATCTTCTCCAAGATTTTAACCCGCTCGTCCGTCTTCATCATGCTGAGCACGAGCACCTGCTCGTTCAACGTGAGATTCTCCAGAATCGGAGCCGACTTGCTCGGAGACATCTTGGCATACATCGTAGCCAGCTGCTGGATCTGCGCTGTGTACTCTTCATCCGATTGCGTCTTGGTCTTCGTCTTCTCTTCAAGCTCGCTGTTCTTCACCTGCAGGTCTTTAATCGTCTGATCCCGCTGCTGGACGACAGCTTCCGTTTTTTTGAGCTCCTGCTCGCTCGCATTCGCTTGCGACGTCGCTTGCGCTAGGGCATCCTCCGCTGTAGGTGCTGCCGCTACCTCCGGTTTCTTGGCGCCATCCGCTGGCTTAGCCGTAGAAGGGTCTTCTTTCGGAGCCGGAATGACACGATTCACGATCGGAATTTTATTTGCCGTTTTGAGCGCGCTGTTCACAATGTCATAGTCGAAGATCGTCAGAAGCACGCCGAGCAGAACGGCCGTAAAAACGAACGGGATGAGGAACCAGATCAGAAAACGCTCCATGGCTCCGTAGGAACCCGATTGCTCCGTATCTGTGTTTGCCATGCCCTCACCTCTCTTTCCAATCTGATTACAAAGGCCTTACATAACGATTCGTAGCCATCTCATCCAGCTGATCCTGCTCTTTCTTGAGCAGATCGGCGGAAAAGCGCTGGTAGGCCTTTTCCTTGGCCTTATTCCATACCTTTTCTTGCAGCACTTTGCCGTTCAGGTCCTCTTGCTTCAACTGCACCACCGTCTTAGCCTGCTGCAGATCGCGATGCTTGGACTGGATCCGGCCCTCGATATGATCCACATAGCCTTGAATCATCAGCAGGTTCGAGACCGTTGTGCGATCGCCGGACACCCGGTGCAGCTCTTCCTGCATATCGAACTTGGACTGCTGCAGCTCCGTGAGCGTCGTCTCTTCTCTGCGCATCACGCCGATAGCCTCCGAGAGAACCCATTCCGCTTGCGTTTTCTCATTTTCCTTCAGATCCACGATCTTCTGAAAAGCGTAGCGAAACCGCATATGCCTTCTCAACCCCTATAAAATTGTTGGATCAATTGCTCCGTCGCTTCTGCATAGGTCAGCTTGTCATGCACGCGCTGCTTGGTGTAATCGTTAATCGATTGGATCGAGTCCATCGCATGATCGATTTCCGGGTTGGATCCTCGCTGATACGCCCCGATATTGATGAGGTCTTCCGAATCTTTATAAATAGACATTAATCTTTTTAAATTTTCGGCGGCTAGCTGCTGCTGCTGCGGTACGATTTCTTTCATAACACGGCTTACGCTTGCCAGTACATCGATAGCCGGATAGTGTCCCCGGTTGGCGATGCTGCGGTTCAAGACAATGTGACCATCTAGAATACCGCGTACCGCATCTGCGATCGGCTCGTTCATATCATCCCCGTCGACAAGCACCGTGTAAAAAGCCGTGATCGAGCCTTTAGGACCGGTACCCGACCGCTCGAGCAGCTTAGGCAGCGTAGCGAATACTGAAGGGGTATACCCCCGGGTAGCTGGAGGTTCTCCTACGGCAAGTCCTACTTCCCGCTGCGCCATCGCATAGCGTGTCACGGAATCCATCATGAGCATGACATTGAGGCCCCGGTCTCTAAAATATTCCGCTATGCTGGTAGCAATCAGTGCGCCCTTGATCCGAATGAGTGCAGGCTGATCCGATGTTGCAACGATCACGACCGATCGGGCCAGACCTTCGGGACCCAAGTCACGTTCGATAAAGTCCAGCACCTCACGTCCGCGTTCCCCGATCAAGGCAATAACGTTGACATCGGCTGCGGTATTCCGGGCGATCATGCCCATCAGTGTACTCTTCCCTACACCTGAACCGGCGAAAATACCGACGCGCTGACCTCTTCCTATCGTCAGCAGGCCGTCGATACAGCGCACGCCGACACTGATCGGCTCGAGGACACGCGGACGCTTCAACGGATTGCTCGGTGCGTTGTGCGTCGAATACTGAGTCATCCGCGAAGGCAGGAAGGACCCGTCCAGCGGCTGGCCCAAGCCGTCAAGCACCTTGCCCAGCAGCTCATGCCCGACTTGCACGGTGAGTGGCTTGCCTGTCCCTACCACGTCACAGCCGGGGCCGATGGCATGGAGCTCGCCGAGCGGCATCAGAATAACCTTGTTATTTTTAAATCCGACCACTTCCGCCTTCAGCGGCTTGTTGGATTTAAACGGATAGATATAACACACATCGCCTACGCTGGCATCCGGCCCCTCCGACTCCACGGTAAGGCCGATAACCTGAGTGACCTTGCCGTTAACGCGGATCGGGTCCATCTGCCGGAGATGCTCGATATACTTCTGAGTGGAAGGAATCTGCATGGAATCAGTCCTCCTCATCGCGGCCCGCAAGCTGCTGCAAGGCCTGCTTGATTTCATTCAGCTGCGTATCGATCCTGGCGTCGATGCTTCCAAAGGAAGAACGGATCACACATCCGAGATCCTGCACAGAGGCGTCCGGAATAATTTGCAGCTCAGCTTGCGAATCAATATGCAACAAAAGCTCTTCTCGTGCGTCTTGTATGTAGGAGAACTGAGAAGGCGCCACACACAGCGCGATCAATCCCTGCTCTCTGCGGCGGGAAAGCACCTTGCGAATCAGGTCCTTCACCCATTCGGGCTCAAGCGTAAGCTGTCTGGCTACGATCTTCTCCGCGATGGAGCAGCTCATCTCGATGAGGAAGGGCTCGGCTTCCTGAATAATGTCATGCTTCAGTACATAAGCCTGTTCCAGAATTTGCGAAGCTTCCTGGAGCATCTGGTCGTAACGTCCGCGAAGCTCTGCTTCTGCCTGAGTGCTGCCTTCCTGATAGCCTTGCTGATACCCCTGCTGCTGAGCTTCGGAGAATGCACCCTGATCGTGCTCACGACGCTCCTGCCACCAGGCATCAATCTCCTGCTGGGCATTCTCCCTGAGTGCGGAAGCTTCGTCCATAGCGGCGCGTACCTGCTCTTCGGCGAAAGCCTGCGCATCTTGAATGATCTGCTCTTTCACCTGGTGAAGCTCTTCGAGTTCCTGCTGCTGCTCGGCCGTCAGCCCCTCCTCCTCCGTCGGTTCTTCATAGAGAACAGGGGAAGCCGGGTGCTCGACGATCTTGGTGTCGTCCACGGGGACGTATTGAAAATACTTGATGACATTAGACAATAATATCATCTCCTCCGCCACGTGCGATGATGATTTCACCAGCTTCTTCCAGACGGCGGATGGTCGCTACGATACGCGTCTGGGCTTCTTCGACATCACGCAGCCGGACAGGTCCCATGAATTCCATTTCTTCGCGGAACGATTCGGCCATACGCTTGGACATATTCTTGAATATCGCTTCGCGGACTTCCTCGCTCGCCACCTTGAGTGCCAGCTGCAGATCCGCATTCTCGATATCGCGAATAATACGCTGGATGGAACGGTTGTCGATATTGACAATGTCCTCGAAAACGAACATCCGCTTCTTGATTTCCTCAGCAAGCTCGGGATCCTGAATCTCTAGGGAATCGAGAATGGTACGCTCGGTCCCGCGGTCGACGCCATTCAGAATCTGAACGACAGACGAGATGCCGCCTGCATTGGTGTAATCCTGTGTTACGGTTGCAGACAGCTTCTGCTCCAGCACACGCTCGACCTGACTGATGACTTCAGGCGACGTACTGTCCATCAGCGCGATCCGCTTGGCCACATCGGCCTGCTTCTCCTGCGGCAGCGAGGACAGAATGATCGAAGCCTGCTCCGGCTGAAGATAAGAGAGCACCAGCGCGATGGTTTGCGAATTTTCATTCTGGATAAAGTTAAGAATTTGCGCCGGATCTGCCTTGCGGGCAAAGTCGAACGGCCGTACTTGAAGAGTCGCCGTCAGACGGTTGATAATATCAAGCGCCTTTTGGGAACCGAGCGCCTTCTCCAGAATCTCCTTGGCGTACGAAATCCCTCCTTGAGAGATAAATTCCTGCGCCAGACAGATCTGATGAAACTCAGCCATGATGGCTTCCTTCTCGGCGTTATCAACTTTTCTTACATTGGCAATTTCCAAGGTCAACTGCTCAATTTCTTCATCGCGAAGGTGTTTGAAAATTTGCGCCGATACTTCCGGACCCAAGCTGATTAAAAGGATGGCTGCTTTCTGTCGTCCCGTTAACATCGGTTGCTGCATTTTAGCCAAGATTCAAGCACCTCTATTCATCTACTAACCAGGTGCGCAGCAGATTCACAAACTCTTCAGGCTTGCGTTTGGCCAGTTGCTCCAGTTGTTTGCGCACTTGATTTTCATTGGTCACATTATCGATATCGATAGTCGGGAATTCAACCTTTGCTGCTTCCGATTCTTCCAGCAGCGCCGCTTCCTCAGCTTCTTCCTGCGCTTTGCGCCTTCTGCGCATCATCCAGAATGCGCCAACGCCCAGCAGTGCCAGTGCCAAGCCTCCAAGTCCGCCGTACAGGAGCGCGGTATTCGAGGCAAGTCCTTGAGAGTCGTTCGTTTTAGCGAACGTATGAGGAAACACGGTTACTTTTTTCAACAGATCTTCATCCGTGATAGCCACCTTGTTGTCAGCAAGCGCAGCGCGCACAATGTTGACCAGTATGCCGCGAACGGCATTGATGGTGTCTGGTGTTAATGAGTTAGGATCTGCCGGATCAGGTGGTTCAAGACCGACATTAATGGTTAAATCTTTGACAAGGTAAGGCGTAGCTACGACTTCCTGCGTAATCCGGTTGACTTCGCGGTTCACCGTTCGCTGGAGCTCTTCGGAAGTTGTCTTGCCTCCGTTATTGGCACCTTGATAACCTGGCACATCCGTTGCGCCGGTACCGGGCACGCCTCCGTTGGCTGCTCCGCCGTCGCTGGTATAGTTTTTCTGAATTTCCTGGATCGAAATCTCCAGTCCCGTCTGGTCTACCTGGTTAGGTGCCGTGACCAGATTGCTGGTGGAGCTCGATTGATCAAAGTTCATCGTAGAGAACACGCTGACGATGACTTTGTCCCGGCCGAGAATAGCGCCGAGCATCTGCTGAACATTGCGCTGAACATCGTTGCGGAACTGATTATTGATTTCGAAATGATCCCGGGCTAGACTCGCAGAGCCTGTTGCTTTGGCGCCGACCTTGGAATATTCCAGAGGATCTCCGTTCTGATCCGATATCGTAATATTCTCAACCGGAAGTCCCTTCACACTGTGCGAGACCAGATTGTACATCGTATCGACTTTCGCCTGATCCAGTTGATATCCCGGCTTGACTTCAAGCATTACCGAAGCGGTCGCTTTCTCCGGAGCTTGTCCCTTCGGAAGGAATACCGTTTCCTTCGGCATGCTGATCAACACCTTGGAGCTTGCGATGGCATTGTTGGAGTTAATCAATTGCTGCAGTTCGCCTTGAACGGCATTGATGTACTTGACATCAAATTCACGGTCTGTCGTCCCGAAGGTACCGCTTTGGCTGAAAGCCCCGTACCCGACATTGCCTGTTTTGTTCAACCCTTGGGATTCGACGGCCAGCTTCACACTCGCCACCTGGCTGCGGGGAACCCCGATGCTCTTGCCGTCATCACTCAGTTGGTAAGGCACCTTGGCTCCATCCAGATAACCCTTGATCGCCGCTGCGTCGCTCGGCTGGAGGTTTGTATAAGCCAGTGCATATTCCGTCTTAGAAAAATTATAACTGATGATACCAACTGTCAGTATGATCAAGATCACAGTGGCGATCAGTGTAAATCTTTGGGTTTTGCTGAATTGATTCCAATATTGCTTCAACCGATTCCAATATTGGAGCAAATTTTCGTTCACTATTTCACCCCATCTGATTGACCGTCACTTTGGATTGTTCAAGCATTAAACCGGCATTCGCATGATTTCCTGATAGGCTTCGATGACTTTATTCCTCACTTGAACGGTCAGTTCCAATCCGAGGGATGCTTTTTCAGAGGCGATCATGAGCTGGTGCACATCCGATGTTTCGCCATTGACAAATTGAGTATTCAGTTTATCCACAACAGCTTGCTGCGTGTTCAGATCGGCGATAGCTCCGCTCAGATATTGGCTGAACTGATCGGATACCTCCGAAGCGCTCTTAGGTTGTGCGGCCTTCACCATCTGCAGCGGTGACAGACTTATTTTATCTATCATGAACGATACCCCTTCTTTATCCAGGTGCCTCTTAAGGCCTGTATTTGTTATCTACCGATTTCCAGAGCTTTGCTGACCAATCCTTTGGACGCGTTGAGTGCCGTTACATTGGCCTCGTAAGAACGGGTGGCCGAAATCATGTCGACCATTTCCTTCATGATGTCTACATTGGGCATCATAACGAACCCGTTAGCATCCGCATCCGGATGTGTCGGGTTGTACACTTGCTTCAGCGGAGACGTATCCTCGAATACCCGGGTAACCCGCACACCTTCTCCGGCTCCCGTATCCTTGCCGGACATAGCATTCTGGAGGGAATAAGCAAAGTTTTGCGGCTTGGATTCCAGCGTGACCAGCTTGCGCTGATAAGGAACCCACTTTCCGTTCACCATCTGAGCTCTTGTAGAATCGGCATTGGCTATGTTGGACGAGATCACGTCCATCCGGAAGCGCTGAGCCGTCAGGGCCGAGGCACTGATATCATATCCGTTCGTCAGTCTCATCCGTTAAGCCCTCCCACCGATAGCGGTTCTGAACTTTTTAATATCGCCGCTTACCTGCTGCACCAGCACATTGTAGCGCAGCTGGTTCTTCGCCATCAAAGCCATTTCATAATCGATGTCGACATTATTCGCATTATTGTTCACAGTAGTCTGGTTGTCCCGTACAATCTCGGGCTGCGGATTAGCGGGCTGGCCAATGACAAAATGTCTCGGATCCGTCCGGAAGCCTTGAAGCGGTCTAGTTCCCATCTCTTGCTGCAGCATCTCCTCAAACTTCACCTCGGACCTTTTGAAATAAGGCGTGTCGTTATTTGCTATATTGTCGGCACTGACCTTTTGTCGCAGGGTTGAGGCGTCAAGAGAGCGCTCCATCAACTGGAAGCCCGGCTTATTCAGGATCATCATAAGGTAGAAACCCACTTTCTAGAATTATCTGTGAGTAGATATTCAACATGGAGCTCTGAATATCCTCCTTCCTTCGACAATATGTTGGAAAAAAATAATCATACATCGAACCTAAACTGTAGTAACTCAGAACTATTTCTATATTGAAGAAAGATGGAAATGATTACAATAAGAAAAAAGCCCTATATTTTTCATATAGGACCTATCTTTCTTATGAATTTTTTATGAAAGCCACGATTATCAAGCAAATTTTATAATTTGACTTGTTGGATACCCTTTAAAAGCTGATCGTTCAACACGCGAATGTATGTTCCCTTCATGCCCAGAGACCTGGTCTCGATGACCCCCGCACTTTCCAGTTTGCGCAGGGCGTTGACGATCACCGAACGCGTAATGCCTACCCGATCGGCGATTTTACTCGCCACAAGCAGGCCTTCCGACCCTTCCAGCTGCTCGAAAATATGCTCGACAGCCTCCAGTTCGCTAAAGGACAGGGAACCGACGGCGACCTGAACGACCGCTTTGCTGCGCGCCTCGATCTCGATCTGCTCGGCCTTCTCGCGCAAAATCTCCATACCCACGACCGTAGAGCCGTATTCAGCCAGAATAAGGTCGTCGTCAACGAATTCACTGCCGTATTTCGTAAGAACCAGCGTCCCCAGCCGTTCTCCGCCGCCAATAATGGGCACCACCGTGATAAAGAAGCTGACCCCATGGGCGTGGTCGCCGAATACATCATAGGGAGAGCCCGCTTCCAGATTCGAAGACGTATCGGATACCTGCAGCAGCAGCTCGTTATAATCAGCGGGAAAATGCTTCTCCTGAATGACCGCAAGTTTGGATGGATTGCTTCCTTGCGGCGCGTCTGAGCTGCCCAGTACCTTGCCCCTTCGGCTGACGACGAAAATATCCGCATGCAAAATGTCGCTGAGCACAGCCGCCATATCCTTAAAGCTGACCGCATTGCCCGCTTCTTTTTGAAGCAGCTTATTCAGTCTTCTGGTCTTCATCAACAATGTCATGATTCTTGCCTCCACCTCAAACGATTACAAAATATATTGGCTCAGATCGCGGTTCTGCACGATGCTCGACAGCTTCTCACGAACGTATTCGGGAGAGATGACAATCTGCTCCAGCGTGATCTCCGGTGCCTCGAAGGACAAATCCTCCAGAAGCTTCTCCAGAATGGTATGAAGCCTCCGCGCTCCGATATTGTCCGTATTCTGATTCACTTCCGCCGCTATGCGCGCGATCTCCTGTATCGCCTCTTCGGAGAATTCTACACGGATGCCTTCCGTCTCCAGAAGTGCCGTATACTGCTTGGTGAGCGCATTTTTCGGTTCCTTGAGAATCAGCACAAAATCCTGCTGGCTCAAGCTGCTGAGCTCCACCCGAATCGGGAAGCGACCCTGGAGCTCGGGAATCAGGTCCGAGGGCTTGGCGATATGGAACGCTCCAGCCGCCATGAACAGAATATAATCCGTCTTCACAGGCCCGTATTTCGTCATAATCGTAGACCCTTCTACGATTGGCAGTATATCCCTCTGCACCCCTTCACGCGATACATCAGGGCCGCCTCCGCGCCCGGAGCCTGCGATTTTATCGATCTCATCGATAAATATGATGCCGGATTGCTCGGCACGCCGTACAGCCTCCTGAATGACCTCATCCATGTCGAGCAGCTTCTGGGCTTCTTCCTGCAGCAGTACCTTGCGTGCTTCCCGTATCGGCAGCTTGCGCTTCTTTGTGCGCTTGGGCATCAGAGAGCCGAACATCTCCTGCATGTTCATGCCGGCTTGCTCGTTCCCCTGCCCTCCCAGCATATCCAGCATCGTCGGGGAATTATCTTCAATCTCGACCTCGATGACCTGCTGTTCCAGCTCACCGCGTTGCAGCTGTTCCTTGATCTCCTTGCGGCGTGCTGCAATCCCTGCATCCTGCTGCTCGGTCTCGGGCTCTTCCTGAGCCTGCCCTTGCCCGCCAAACAGCATCTCGAACGGGTTGCGCTGGCCGCGAGATTTGGAGCCGCTGGGAACCAAAATGGAAGCGATCCGGTCCACGACCATTTGCTCGGCCTTGTCCTTCAGCCCCTCTGTCTTCTCAGCCTTCACCATGCGGATTGACGTTTCCACCAGATCCCGGACCATGGACTCGACATCACGGCCGACATAACCGACCTCAGTGAACTTCGTGGCTTCGACCTTAACAAAGGGTGCCCCTACGATTTTGGCCAGACGCCTGGCGATCTCGGTCTTGCCAACGCCTGTTGGTCCGATCATCAGTATATTTTTCGGAACTATCTCGTCCCGAAGCGACTCTTCCAGCCGGCTGCGGCGGTAACGGTTGCGCAGTGCGACCGCCACCGATTTTTTCGCCTGGCGCTGTCCGATAATATATTTATCCAGTTCGGCTACGATTTCTTTTGGAGTTAAGCTGCTTGTCGGCACGAACGGCACCTCCCGAATTATTCGATTTCCCTCTTGGATTCCGTTATTCAAGCTCTTCCACAATAATGTTATGGTTCGTAAATACACAAATTTCCGCCGCCATCGTGAGCGAAGCGTGAGCGATATCCCGTGCGCTCATGTCAGAAGCATAGCGGTGCAGCGCGCGGCCAGCCGCCAGCGCGAAGCTGCCTCCGGAGCCGATCGCGAGAATGCCGTCATCCGGCTCGATAATCTCCCCGTTGCCGGAGATAAGCAGCAGCCCGCTCCGGTCCATCACGATCATCATCGCCTCCAGGCGGCGCAGTACCCGGTCCTGACGCCAGTCCTTGGCGAGTTCTACGGCAGCACGCTGCAAATTCCCGTGATGCTCCTCCAGCTTGGCCTCGAATTTTTCGAACAACGTGATGGCGTCGGCTACCGAACCGGCGAAGCCGGCGATGACGTTGCCCCTGTACAATCTGCGAACCTTCTTCGCATGGGATTTCATCACCATGCTATTACCGAACGTCACCTGGCCGTCTCCGGCGATCGCACCCTTGCCCTGGTGCCGAATCGCAAATATCGTAGTCGCATGAAATGCATCCATAACGAGCGAATTCCTCCTCATTCAAGACGAAAACTAAGCTCGTGGTAAGCTTAGTTCGTGAGTTTCCGATCCTTGTGACACTAACAGGATAGTCGGATATATCGTAACATAGTCCAAGTTTTACTGACAAGTCGAGTTGTTTGAGTTTTCGATAAAATTCTGAATTTTCGAAATAGCGCGTTCAGCGATTTTCTCATACTTCAGCTTTTTGTTTTTGAAGCGTTCCTCAAGCGGCGGGAATAGTCCAAAATTCGCATTCATCGGTTGGAAGTGCTTGAAATCTGCAGTCGTAATGTACTGCGCCATACTTCCCAATGCCGTTTCCGGAGGCAGGACAAAACATTCCTCGTTCCGGGCGAAGCGGGCCGCGTTCAACCCCGCGATCAGGCCGGAAGCAGCCGACTCTACATAGCCCTCTACCCCAGTCATTTGTCCGGCGAAGAACAGATTGTCCCGCTTGCGAAACTGATACGTCGGCTTTAACAGGCTTGGGGAGTTAATAAACGTATTGCGGTGCATGACGCCGTAGCGTACGAACTCCGCATTCTCCAGTCCCGGGATGAGCGACAGCACCCTCTTCTGTTCGCCCCACTTGAGGTGCGTCTGGAAGCCTACGAGATTATATAACGTCCCGGCTGCATTATCTTGACGCAGCTGAACGACAGCATGAGGCAGCTCGCCGGTATGTGGGTTCACAAGGCCCACGGGCTTCATCGGTCCAAACAGCACCGTTTGCCTGCCTCTTGTCGCCATGACTTCAATAGGCATACAGCCCTCAAAGTAGATTTCCTTCTCGAATTCCTTGACCGGAGCCGTTTCTGCGGTAATGAGCGCCTCGTAGAAGATGTTGAACTCCTCTTCGGTCATCGGACAGTTGAGATAAGCCGCCTCGCCCTTGTCATAGCGGGAAGCCAGATACACCTTGCTCATGTCGATGGAATCCTTCTCAACGATCGGAGCGGCCGCATCGTAGAAGTACAGATACTCCTCGCCCATGAGCTCCTTCAAATGCTCGGACAACGCCGGTGAGGTGAGCGGACCCGTCGCCACAACGGTAATCCCGTCCGGCAGTCTCTCCAGCTCCTCGTTGCGCACCTCGATCAGCGGGTGATTCCTCAAGATCGAGGTAACCTCTTCCGAGAAGCCTTCACGGTCAACCGCCAGTGCGCCCCCCGCAGGTACAGCATGCTTGTCCGCCGCACGGAGGATCAGCGAATTCATCATCCGCATTTCTTCCTTCAGCAGCCCGACCGCATTGGTCAGTCCATTCGCCCGCAGCGAGTTGCTGCAGACGAGTTCAGCGAATTTATCGGAAATATGGGCCGGTGTCTGGCGCACCGGGCGCATTTCATAGAGCACGACGGGGACGCCTTGCGATGCAAGTTGCCAAGCGGCTTCGCTGCCCGCAAGTCCAGCCCCGATCACGGTTACTTGTTTTACATCATTCAACTTTTCGTTCCCCCTGCATGTCAATCATCCGGCTTATTCCGAATCTTGATCGTTCTCTTTCGCTTCTTCCTTAAAGTCGCATGATACGCATTGAATAAATACGCCCGACTTGTTGCGCTTCTCAATCAGCATCGCCCCGCAATTCGGGCAAGGCTGCCCGACCGGCTTATCCCAGGATACGAAGTCACACTCCGGATACTTGTCGCAGCCGTAGAAAATCCGGCCTTTTTTGCTGCGGCGTTCTATAATCTTACCCTCGTGACAGGTTGGACAAGCAACTCCAATATCCTTGATGATGGGCTTCGTATTGCGACAGTTGGGAAATCCGGAGCAAGCCAGAAACTTGCCGAAACGTCCCATTTTGTAAACAAAATGACTACCGCACTTCTCACAGATTTCATCCGAGACCTCGTCCTGGATTTCAATCTTCTCCATCTCTTCCTCGGCAACTTCCAGGCGTTTTTCGAAAGATTCGTAAAATTCGCTCAACACCTGAACCCAATCTTCCTTGCCTTCCTCGATATGATCGAGTCCTTCTTCCATATGCGCGGTAAATTCCACATCGAGAATTTCCGGGAAAAATTCGATCATCTGCTGAATGACAAGCTCACCGAGCTCCGTCGGAATAAACTTCTTCTCCTCAATCGCGACATAACCACGCTTCTGGATCGTCTCCAGCGTCGGTGCGTACGTACTCGGGCGGCCGATGCCCATCTCCTCCAGCGCCTTGACCAGACGGGCCTCGGTAAACCGCGGAGGCGGCTGCGTGAAATGCTGCTTCGGATCGATTTGCTTGGACTTGACGACATCACCTTGAGCCAGCGGAGGCAGCAGACGGTCATCCTCATCGCCTGACTCGACTGCATCGTCACTGCTCTCGACGTATACCTTCATGAATCCGTAAAATTTAACCTTGGAACCTACAGCCCGGAAAACGGTATCGCCAGCTGCTAAATCAACCGTCATCGTGTCCAGCACAGCGGAAGACATCTGGCTCGCCACAAACCGCTCCCACACCAGTTTATACAAACGAAGCTGGTCGCGGCTAAGATGGGACTTAATCGATTCTGGGTCGCGGAGCACCGAGCTTGGCCTTATCGCTTCATGCGCATCCTGCGCATTGCTGTTTTTCTTCAAATAAACGCGCGGCGTTTCGGGGTAAAAGTCCGCCCCGAACTTACTTTCGATGTATTCCTTGGCTTCTTCCTGGGCTACAGGAGAGATCCGCGTCGAATCCGTTCTCATATACGTGATCAACCCGACCGTGCCCTCGGGCCCCAGGTCGATACCTTCATATAACTGCTGGGCGACGGACATCGTCTTGGAAGCCCGGAAGCCCAGCTTGCGCGCCGCTTCCTGCTGGAGGGAGCTTGTAATGAACGGAGGCGAAGGATTACGGTGGCGTTCCTTTTCCTTGACCTCGTTGACGACGAACTCGGCTTGCTTGAGACCCTTGAGGATCTCTTGAACTTCCGCCTCCGTCTTCAGTTCCTTCTTGTTGCCGTTCAGACTATGGAACTTGGCATCGAAATCCGCTTTGCCCGTAGAGAGCTTGGCCGTAATCGTCCAATATTCTTCGGGAACGAACGCATTGATTTCATTCTCCCGGTCGTAGATCAGCTTGACCGCAACAGATTGAACCCGCCCGGCGGAAAGGCCCTTCTTGACCTTTTTCCAGAGCAACGGACTGATTTTGTAGCCGACCAGACGATCCAGAATACGTCTTGCCTGTTGGGCATTCACCAGATCCTGGTTAATCTTGCGTGGTGTTTTGAAGGCATCCTTGACAGCCTGCTTGGTGATCTCATTAAACACGACGCGGCAGGCGTCCTGATCGTTGATCTCCAGATAGTGCGCCAGATGCCAGGCGATAGCTTCCCCTTCGCGATCCGGGTCAGCCGCCAGATATACTTTTTTTACGCGTTTGCTCGCGTCTTTCAATTCTTTAAGAACGGATCCCTTGCCGCGGATCGTGATGTATTTGGGTTCGAAATTTTTCTGAACCTCTACCCCGATCTGACTTTTCGGCAAGTCCCGAATATGACCCATAGAAGCTTTTACGATATATTTGCTGCCCAAATATTTTCCAATCGTTTTGGCTTTTGCGGGTGACTCCACAATGACTAAGGAATCGGCCATAGGCGTCTTTCCCCTTTCAACATATGAAATATGTATATTTTACATTAACGTAAGGTGTAAGCTGTACCGGGAATTTCTACGATTCGCTGCATCATTAGTAAATTTATCAGAACTGCGTGCAAATGTCCAAAAGTAAATTGGCTTTGCTGCAAGAGCTGATCGATGGTCAGCGGGCCTGAAACCAATAATTCGCAGATCAGGCTTTCGTCAGCGGACAGCTTCTGGCCTACCGTATGCGTGTCATTACTGTATGCCGAATTCTGTAAGTCTATGCGATGGCCGTACTCCTCCAGCACGTCCGCTGACGATGCAATCAGCTTTGCACCGTCCTTAATCAGCTTTAAGGTGCCCTGGCTTTTGGGAGAATTGATCGGCCCCGGCACGGCGAATACGTCACGGGAATATCCCAAGGCCAGATCAGCCGTAATCAGCGATCCGCTGCGGACTGCTGCCTCCACCACCAGAACCCCGCTACTCAGACCTGCAATGACCCGATTGCGGAGCGGGAATAATCCGGCGTGCGGCTTCGTCCCCAGCGGATATTCGGTCAGCAGAAGTCCTTCCCGCGCTATGCGCTGGAATAACCCTTTATTCTCTGCGGGGTATACCGTATCCAGACCGCAGCCCAAAACCGCGACCGTCCCTCCTTTGCCGTGCAACGCCCCTTCGTGAGCTATACTGTCAATCCCTCGGGCCAAGCCGCTGACGATGCAGACGCCTGCCCGAGAGAGGTCGTAGGACAGCCGCTCTGCCGAAGTGCGTCCGTACACGGTCGGCGTCCGGGTTCCGACAACGCCAATGCATAACCGGCCCAGTAAATCGAGATTGCCACGGACGTAAAGCACCCACGGAGGATCGGCGGTTTCCCGCAGCATCTCCGGGTAATCTTCGTCCCATATCGTCAGCCAGCGGATCCCCGCCTGCTCGTAGCGCTCCAAGGCTTGTCCGAGCTGCCCATCGTTCAGGCTGTGGCGCAAGGCGCTGAGTGCGCGTGAACGCCCGGGGGTAAATCCAAGCTCCATCCAATCCGACGCTTCCATCGAGCCGAGATCCTCGAGCGAGGAAAGACGCGTTACAATCTGGTGAATGGTCTTCCAACCTATACCCTGAAGCTGGTGCAAAGCAAACAAGTATTGTCGGTTGTTCATATAGTATAGCTCACTCCTTATAATAGAAACAAATTTTTGCAATTTGAAACAAAAAACAGCCTCCCGGCTTTCGCATAAGCGAAAACAGAGAGGCTGCTTGCCTGTCCCCATTATTTTTTAGTGATGCACTTGTCGAGCAGGCCTTTTTCTTCGAGCACGCTCACAAGCGTGGAACCCATTTCGGAAGGCGTAGGAGCTACCTTGATGCCGCAACGCTCGAGCGTTGCAACCTTCTCAGCTGCAGTTCCCTTACCGCCGGAGATGATCGCGCCGGCATGGCCCATCCGTTTGCCGGGAGGCGCCGTTTGGCCACCGATGAAGCCGACAACTGGCTTCTTCATGTTAGCCGCGATCCACTCCGCTGCTTCTTCCTCGGCGGAGCCGCCGATTTCACCGATCATGATGACCGCATAAGTGTCCGGGTCTTCGTTGAACAGGTGAAGAATATCGATGAACTCGGAGCCCTTGACCGGGTCGCCGCCGATACCTACAGCAGACGATTGGCCGATGCCGCGGGTCGAAAGCTGGTGAACCGCCTCGTAAGTGAGCGTTCCGCTACGGGAAACGACGCCTACATGACCTTTCGTATGAATGTAGCCCGGCATGATGCCGATTTTGCACTCATCCGGAGTGATAACGCCCGGACAGTTAGGTCCGATCAGGCGGGTTTTCTTGCCTTCCATGTAACGGCTAACTTTCACCATGTCAAGAACAGGAATGCCCTCGGTGATGCAGATAACCAGATCCAGCTCGGCATCTACCGCTTCCATGATCGCATCCGCTGCGAAAGCTGGCGGTACATAGATAACGGATGCCGTAGCATCAGTCGCTTTTTTCGCTTCCACTACCGTATTGAATACAGGTACGGATACGATCGAGCCGTTTTCCAGGGTGATGTCAACATTCGTTCCGCCCTTGCCCGGCGTTACGCCGCCAACCATTTGCGTGCCGTACTCCAGACCGCCTTTGGTATGGAACATACCTACGGAACCGGTAATCCCTTGCGTGATAACCTTTGTATTTTTATCTACCAAAATAGACATGTTACGGTTCACATCCCCTGATCATTTTAGAAATTGCTGCTTATGCAAAGTAAAGCCGCTTGGTTTCGAATTACTTCACGAGTGCGACGATTTTTTGAGCGCCGTCAGCCATCGAGTCAGCAGCTACGATATTCAGACCGGACTCGTTCAAAATTTTCTTGCCGAGCTCTACGTTCGTGCCTTCCAGACGGACGACCAACGGACGGTCCAATCCAAGCTCACGAGCTGCCGCTACAACGCCGTCGGCAATAACGTCACACTTCATGATGCCGCCGAAGATGTTAACGAAAATTCCTTTGACGTTCTCGTCAGACAGAATGATTTTGAACGCTTCGGTAACTTTCTCCTTGGTAGCACCGCCCCCTACATCGAGGAAGTTAGCCGGGTCGCCGCCGTAGTACTTGATGATATCCATCGTAGCCATAGCCAGACCTGCACCGTTAACCATACATCCGATGTTGCCGTCGAGAGCGATGTAGCTCAGGTCGTATTTGGAAGCTTGGATTTCCTTCTCGTCTTCTTCCTCCAGATCGCGAAGCGCCACGATGTCCTTATGACGGAACAATGCGTTCGAATCGAAGTTCAGCTTAGCATCCAGAGCCATGACGTTGCCGTCGCCAGTTACAACCAGAGGGTTGATTTCTGCCGTCGAGCAATCTTTTTCAACAAAAGCTGTGTACAGTGCTGTCATGAACTTGACCGCTTTGTTCACGAGCTCGCCCGGAATATTGATTGCATAAGCCAGCTTGCGTGCTTGGAAAGCCTGCAGGCCGATAGCCGGATCTACGATTTCTTTGAAAATTTTCTCAGGCGAGTGGTGAGCGACTTCCTCGATTTCCGTACCGCCTTCTTCCGATGCCATCATAACGACGCGGCCCGTTCCACGGTCCAGCACGACGCCGATGTAGTATTCTTTCTTAATATCGCAGCCTTGCTCGATCAGCAGGCGCTTGACTTCTTTTCCTTCAGGACCCGTTTGGTGGGTGACGAGCACCTTACCGAGAATTTGCTCCGCATATGTACGCACTTCGTCGAGGTTTTTGGCAACCTTGACGCCGCCTGCTTTACCGCGGCCGCCGGCATGAATTTGCGCCTTGACGACGACGACAGATGTACCCAGGGATTTCGCCGCTTCCACCGCTTCGTCCACCGTGAATGCCACTTTACCCTCAGGTACGGCAACCCCGTACTGTTTCAGCACTTCTTTGCCTTGATATTCATGGATATTCATTTAGCAAAATCCTCCTATCGGTATTGACTTGCTCTATGGAATCGACTCGCTTTCGCTTCCGAAAGGAGTTGACCGCTGCCTTACGCGCTTGCCAACCTATAGCATGTCCGTTATGGCAAACCTTAATTATTGTAACACTTTTTATCGCGGGTTTCCTTATATTTTGTGTGAATATGGCGATACATATTTTTTATTGATGACTAAAATATATGTTTTCGCAGGGCAAGGCTCACGGGGTGCAACGCAAAAAACTCCGCGCAGGCCGGTAAGTCCGGCTCCGCAGTCGGAGGTTCTTGCATAGCTAGGCTGGGTTCTCAACCGTCTTGATAAGGTCACGGCACTCTGTTCTAGTAAATCGGCGTAACGGGGCTGTCTTGTCTGGGCTGATGTTCTGCCTGCTTGATGAACCGCATTTCATTGCCGGTGTACTGGCACACCAGGCATTGGATGGTCGGTTCTTCAGCTTGAATCTGCTCGGGCTCGGCAACCTGCTGCACCGTTCCAGTCAGCGCATCCTTCAGAATCCGCTGGGAATAGCTCTGAATGATACTAAACTTAATCCGGTTGGAACGGCAATTCGGACAAAAATATGGTTTTTCTGTTTCCTGCATTCCTCATCACCTCTAGCCTCATTGTCGCCAGATTAGCCGGAATATAATCACGGCCGGGCTACCTGCCGCCCACTCTCTAATAGCCCTGCTACCGGCCTTGCCAAGCACGAGTCCCGCGTATACAATAAAGGCATATCAATTAGGGCGGATGAGGAAGCACCTTGAGCCATGAATTTTTCATGGGGAAGGTGTTTTTTGATGTTATACGGTAAAGCCATCAGCGCTTGTCTGCATGGAGTAGAGGGAAGACTGATCGAGGTGGAGGTTGATCTGAGCAACGGGCTCCCCCAGGTCAACATCGTGGGACTGCCCGACAATGCGGTGAAGGAATCCATCGAGCGGGTGCGGGCAGCTATCAAGAACTGCGGGTTTACGTTCCCTCTGCAGAGAATCACCGTCAATCTGGCTCCTGCAGATATCCGCAAGGAAGGGTCTGCCTTCGACCTCGCGATAGCGCTCGGGATTCTGGCCACCAGCGGGCAGTTGGAGCCCGGTACGCTGGATGGGACGCTTGTGATCGGGGAGCTGTCGCTGGACGGTTCGATCCGGCCCGTGCCCGGCGTACTCTCGATGATCGAAGCGGCGGTCAAAGGGGGCCTTACCCGGGTCATCGTGCCCGCAGACAACGCGGAGGAAGCTGGCTGGATCAGCGGATACACCGTGCAAGCAGCCCACCATCTGTCGGAATGGAGCCGAATCGCGAGAACTGACGTTCCGGTGTCAATCCATCGGCCTCCACTGCTCGCGACCCTGGGAGTGACCGTCGAGCCTGCAGCCGAATATGCCGAGGATTATGCCGACGTCCGGGGGCAGCATCATGTGAAGCGGGCCCTGATGATCTGCGCCTCCGGGATGCACAATCTGATGCTGATCGGTCCGCCCGGGACGGGCAAAACGATGCTGGCCAAGCGGCTCCCGACCATTCTGCCGCCGATGGACGAGCAGGAATCGTTGGAGGTTACCAAGATTTACAGCGTCTCCGGCAAATTCGCCGACCGCCGAAGGCTAATGCGGGAGCGACCCTTTCGGATGCCTCACCACACGATATCCTCTGAAAAGGTAATATAACGGGTCGAGATACTTAGTTTTTCGCAATTATACTCATAAAAAGGAAAGAACCCCCTGATCCGAGGCTCTTTCCTTTTATTTCCGATTGATACTTTCTAGTTTTTCTTTAACCGGGAACCGCCGCTCCATTTCTGCTTGCGACCAAGGGTATGTAAGTTTTTATATGCGAAACCTGAACGATTACTACGGCAGCAAGAGGATTGACTTTCGTGAGCAAAGCACTCGGTTTGCTATCATCAAGGCTTCTCTACTGTTGACCAACGTCGAGAGTATCCTACTCCGTCATGATGTCCGTAATACTTTTTGCTGAATTGGTCCATGGCTGCTCTAAATTGACCAAGAATAAGAACAGCATCGCTGTTTTGCGGCAGTGATTCGTCATCCAGTAAATCTAAGTATTCAGTGCTTGGGTCAGCACTTAAAACTTCCTTAATATCATCCAATAACCGGTTTATCACTTTTACCTTTAATGGATTTAAGACACCATCCTGCTTCTTCTTTGAAAATTCCCGCATCTCATCTAGTGCAGAATTTATCATCGGATACAGCATATCAAATTTAGCTACAACTGCATCAGTTGGTAAGCTTGTATTTTTTGCCTTAGCCAATCCAATCACCTTCCCCTAACAAACTACCATGTTATTTTCTTTGGAGGAGCTGTTCTAATATCAGTTCTGGTTCCGTTTTTTGCCCAAACCCACCCACTCCCGTAAATCATGATGTTATCTGCTCTAAGCTTCTCTAAGCAGTTAAGGTATTGAGACAAAATCAAAACAACATCACTATTGGTTGGCAGACTGTCACTATCAAATTGTTCAAAATCGGAAAACGGTTTGTACGTCCCCGATAACAATTTATTTGCTCCTAATAGTATTGGGTTAATGATGTTCAATTTGAATTTATTGATGGCATCGTCAGGTTTTTTCTTGGAAAGTGTGCCGATTTCATCAAATAATCCTTGCAGTTGAGCTTGTACTTTCTCAAAAGAGCTAACATCAATGCTCATGTTTAACCTCCCGTAAATTGCTTAAGATGGACAGCTTCGTCTGAATTCCAAGTATTTCTTTTTGATAACCTCTAACGGATGCCGTTGTTTACTTTCATACACGGAAACCATCAATTTTAGATCCTCATCTGTCAATGCAATTATGCATTTTCGTTGACCTGACCAGAGATCAATCGTATTTTTGAAGATTGGCTTTGGTAGAGGGTTTCTTGTTATTAAAATGCCAAAGCTGCCGAACGAGTCCGTTAGATAACGATTGAGTTGATTAACATGATCTCTTTCCACCTTAGCGACATTCTTTAATTCCATTACTATTTGCCTGCTTTTATAATCATCATAAATATCTTTCAAAAAATCGTAAGAACGATTATTATAAAAAATTAGATCTCGAATCAAAGCACCAGAATCTGTTCTGCTTTGTGCTTGAGCAAAATCCAAATGAGGGTACAGCGCAGACGCCATAAGCTGACAAACATGGTCTTCATATTTTTTATCCGCATTATCAGTTTTACCGGATGGTAATTTTATAATTTCATTTAATTTTCTTTTGGCTGATGTAATCGGTATTGATTTAAACAGAGGATCATTTTTGCAATCTTCAGATGTTTTTTCTTTCATCCTGATAAAGTTTTGAACCACATCATAGTTTTTTCGGTTATATTCCAAAATTTCAACTCTAGAAGGTACATTGTTTTTGTCTTGCCAAACCTCTTTTACGAAGTAACCATCAAAGTAATCTTCATAGTTAATCCACGGAATATAGCGAAGCCATCGCTTTGGAACAAGCAATACCGGCTTTTTAGTTTCCGGATTGATAGGTAGATATGCATCCTCTTCAACAAGCTGATTTTTTTTATGATCGTACAAATCGTGTATTCTTGCCTTCTCCATCGGTATTTTATGCTTGTCGCACTGTTGGATTGTGAAATCGACCAAAAACGACTTCAAAAAGTTGCAGGAAATATCGCTCACCCGATCCTTTGAAATCTGATCAACATAAAGCTGAATTTCTTCAAAATGAGTGAATCCACCTTCTGTGATCTGAGGAACAGACTGGAAGAGCGATAAAATCGAAGTTGCTGTTTTCTCCCCGATTCTCATCCCGTTTTTATTCGCCGAAGTGCCTAATCCAACTTCAGTACATTCCGACGCTCGAATCAAAATCTCAGCCGCTTCTTTTTCTTTATTCTTTTTAATCAGATGTCCTAAATGATTAAATGAATTCGAAATGATGGCATGTAAAGCATTGTCTTGCATGGACGGTGATTTCCATAATAAAAATGGGTCCAAATATAATGGAATATCTTCATCAAGAAATGGGATTGCGAAATCCACTTCTTCTTGTGTAAATGGCAGGTCATGAAAATCGTTAAGTCTCGGTCTAATCAACATATCGGTTCACCCTATAATAATATCGTTATTTCTCATAGGAAAATAGTACCATATCCTGTACATTGTCACAACAACCATTACGTTGTAGAAAAGCTTAAGATTTGTACTTAACACCCTTCAATGCCCAAGATCAAAATTCGACATCAAAAAAGAAAGCACATTTACTTTCAAAAGGCACTCAACGATGATTATTTACGATCAGACGAAACAACAAACCGCTACGAAGCGTCGTCCAAGCAATGTAGTCGGTAACCAGTTGTTTGTAGTTGAGTATCGAGTTACGGTTGCTTATCATTCTCAAATATGCTGTATCATCGAAAGTAGTGGACACACGTTAGAATAGTTTGAATATTCCCTTGCTTGAAGTATAATAAAGGTAAGAATATTTAATTTTGGAACTACTTTGTGTGTTTCTTTTGTATTACTATTCTTTATCGGGGGTGACATGAATGCCTGAAAAAAGGGAAACTGGTTATTTGAATGATTTAAAGGAAGTCGTTGCTACAAGAACTTTACAAAGCGGGGATTACCCGATCATCCTCTCTTTGGAAAAGGATGGCGAATTTCATCCTGTGATTGTCGGATCTGAAAAGATGCATTTGAAGCCCCACTTTAAAAAAGTTCAACCACTTCGTTGGGGCGCAAGAACTTTAATAAACAACAATGATAATGATGATAATCTGCCCCTTTTTGTAAAAAGAGTTCCTGTAGAAAGAGCTGCTGCACTTTCTGAACAGGCTTCTAGATCTAATGTACATTTAGAATTAGAAGCTATTCAAAAATATATCACAGAAGAGTCTCTGAGAATTGATAAAAATTACAAGGGTGAAACCCAGGAGTATCTCAGAAATATGCTTGCTCACAGTGTTGGTCATATGGTAATGAATCTGGATTATGAGGAACTTAGTTTAAAAACGCTAAATCGTCTTTTTGGACAGTTTGGTATGACCTTTGAAGAAGTGAAGGAAGCAATAAGGAGAGATATCGATTGCAACGATCGCCAAGATTGGTAGTGATTTTTGGTCCTCCCGCAACAGGGAAATCATTTACTCTTAAAAATGAGCTCAAAAAATATAAAGGTTCACAGGTTATAAGCATAGATAAGGATATTTTGAATCACTACTTTTTTTTCCCAACATTAGAAAAAAAACCACCTCCTTCTCCAACGGATATTCTATGGAAAACGACTAGTCATTTAGTAACCCTTTTGACTGAATATGAAGGTGCTCTTAAAAAGAAAGGAACACAAGAGGAAAAAGATCTCGTCGTATTCTTGCAGGGCGTAACCTCTGGTGGTGTAGAATCGGACATAAAGGTCTTATTGGAAGCTGGTTATTCTATGGAATTTGTGTTACTTGCCGTGGAAGACCCAGCTATCTTACATAAAAGGATAGTTGCTCGGTCTCAAGGTAATAAGCCAATTGGAGCTCCCGCAATGACGCTCCCAGAATTAAAGGGGATTTCTTTATCTTGCCATTCCTTCTTCAATCAAATAATCCAAACCTTACGTGAGACTGGTTCAAAAACTTATTCTGGTGATTTTTATGATACATTACGCCAATATAGTGCATTTATTAGCTACAGGGTAGAACTAACCCGTTTTAAATCGACTGGGATTGATATTGCAACTTTAAACGATTCTGACTTCGAGAGAACACTTACACGTGAACTTTACACGAACGCAGAAATATCACTAGATAATAATTCAGTGATTTTAACTAAAAATAAAGATGCTGATATTCAGATCGTACTTGCTACTGGATAAGTCGAAGCTGCTAATATGTTCTTTTGGAAGGGTAGAGATTATTATCTCTACCCTTTATGTTACCGCCTCCCCTGAAACAGTAACATCTCGGGTGGCGGTTTTCGTTTACTCCACCTTTTATATTACAGTTTTAGACGAAAACGTAGTCAAAGAACTAATGTTTACCAATAATCTTGAAGTTTGACCCACCAAATGAATTACCTGATGCCTTAATTTGCTTACTATAGGCAAGAATTTACTCACATATGTCACATCATTTATGGGAAAATTATAAAAACTTCCATAAAAGGTGGGTGGTCGCATGTTTAACAAAAATCGAGACATATCGATGGAACATTACAAAGAAATGATCGACAAAGACAAGAAACAGTCTAAAGAAATCCGACGTCTTTATTCTCAACTTGCACAAGCAAATAAACAAATAGAAAAACGTGATCAAATCATTTATGATCAAAGTGTTATGATGGAACAAGAAAAAAATCGATCTGAGGTTTTAGAAAAATCAACAACAGCGGCGCAAAGTAATAGCGCAAGCACATTAAGACTAACAAGTCATGCCTTAAATATCGTGAATCCAAACTAGCTTCGATTAAAAATACAACCACTTCAAGAGAAGTGGTTGTATTTTTAATCCTTCGCTATTTTCGTAAACCTCGCTTTCGGCAAGCTGCGCCGGATGCTTTTTAGGGCTTTTGAAGAGTTTTTTCGGCGTGTAGTCCTCAAATACGGAATCGGTCAAAATTCATTTTTCAGTCGTGGTCGATGTCCTCCCGCGCCAGTAGAATCCCCTCCGCGTTCAGTTTCGTGATCTACGCCTCCAAGATCGTCTCCGCTACGTCCATCGGATTCCCCTGGAACATTTCCTCTGTTATCATCGGTTCTTTGTCCTCGTCCATCATCAACTGGTTCATCAGTTTTTGCGGGGATAACCGCTGCTGCATCCGGACGAGTATCCCGATCAATTCGTCCCTGCTCACCCACTGGAACATCAGACCCGATTCACTGATTCCCCACCCCATCAGAGCGACCAGGTGCAGGCTCGCGTCCGAAATCGCGTCCTACTTCCTCAGTTTTTGGAGCGTCGCCAGCATTTGAAACGATACTTGGTTGAGACGTTCGATTTCCGCTAACTTCTGCCTGCGGTCTGTCATTTGCGATTCCTCCCAAAAGGCAATGGCTTTATTGTTCGAAGAGGATATAATCAAAGAATTACAAAAGGATTTAATGCAATGATCGCATTAAATCCTTGGAGGCATGATAAATGGAAGATAGGATTTTGAATCATCCGTTTTATAAAAATAAAACTACAATTAATTCGAGAGAAGCTTTTTATGGTAAGCGATTTGATGAGATTGCTTACATAGAATATTACTTAGTTGACGATAAAGGCGGTGAATTGTATCTATATATCGCAACCGAAAATGGTCATGATATACAATGGTCATATTACTTTGCTCACGGACCTTTTTTTATAAAAAGCATAGCTTGTCCCTATTCAAACGGTCCTGAGTGGATGATTGAGCTAATTAAATCAATTGAATAATGTTCTGGGGGTACGACCTTGAGTCGAAGTAAACCAAATAATATAATCATCTGATGAAATAGCTTGATTATGGAATATACTTCCTTGTGGCGTAACAAGGATGTTTCTCTGCACTTTTTTTTGATTTAAATTTTCTGCATGATCAAAATAGGTTACAAAGTATACTTTTTCTGAAAAGTTACTTGCTTGATCAAAACGATCCGTATCATATTCGGTAACAGTTTCTACTGCATATATGAAACTAATGTTCTTTTGAAAATTCCTTACAACTAATCGTTCGTTAACATTACCGAAAATGAACCCTTGATTGGCAAGTAAGAGGTAGGTATCGTTAAACTTATTTATATCTTCGTTTCTTTGATCAACCCGCTTGAAAAAATGTTCATCAATTAATATCAAATAATCTTTTCCGTTTAAATTATGGACCTTGTAATAGTCTTGGTCTCCCATTGCGATTTCTCTTCCTTTGTTTTGTTATATTTAGTACGGAAAGTCTCAAAAAAGCAGCTTGGTTTAGCTGCTTTTTATATTTATCATTTTTTCAATAAGTTATAAACAATCTTCCCAACGGCTTCGCTAATCATCTTGCAGCCTTCATCGCTGGTCGATACAAATTGAACGAGTTTGTTTAATTGATCGTTCTCGTTTTCGAGCTGTTCCTTTTGCTCTTCAAACGAATCGACAATGCCATCAATGAATTGATTTTCGAATGGGTATTTGAAATCTTCGTATGAATTATTTATAACCTGTTCCTTCATACCAGGTGTGCTTACAAACTTCTCAGCAACTTCATAAAGCTGACCACTTACAATTTCACTATCTAAGTTTGTTCCGAAGAGTTCGTTGATTTGCTTTACGATTTCAGATAAGTATTTGTAATCCTCTGGTTTCTTGCCGCCTGCGCCGTTCCCGCCTGTAAGTGGGGCAGAGACACCTTTTTCAAGTTCGATTTGACCTTCTTCGGCTTTTTTGATCCGGTAATACTCGAGATCAACAAGATCCGCATCAAGTGTCCAA
Organism: Paenibacillus filicis; assembly: GCF_038070315.1. Classification (NCBI taxonomy): domain Bacteria; kingdom Bacillati; phylum Bacillota; class Bacilli; order Caryophanales; family Paenibacillaceae; genus Paenibacillus; species Paenibacillus filicis. The sequence goes on from NZ_JBBPCC010000013.1 coordinate 206,633, forward strand.
CCGTTTTTTCCAAGTGGATCGCTGATTTTTTTATAAAACAATCGTATAAATGCAAAATAACGTTTCATATCTTCTTCGTATTCCACAAGCTGAGAAAGAAACAAATATAGCGACACAAACTTTTTCATGAGTGCCTTTACATCATCTTGAAGGTCCGGCGGTGAGAGCTCCTTAAATCGCTTCTCAGGCATCTGAAGAACTTTATATAGCTTTGCTTGGTCGTTTGCTGTTTGCTTCACCTTAGGCTGAAAGAAGACATCACAGAACGCATTGATTTCATTTTCTTCATAGATACGCGTTTCATCAAGCTGTCTGCGGTACTCATACAGGAGATTTGGATTGGTTTCTTCATCAATTTCCGTTTTCTCGTAATAAGGCTGAAATGCCTTTTTGATTGTCTCGCGATCGTTAACGAAATCGAGTACAAACGTATCTGTCTTATCAGGATGCGTTCTGTTTAAGCGCGATAGCGTTTGAACTGCCTTAATGCCCGTTAATTTCTTATCAACATACATAGTATGCAGCAGCGGTTGGTCAAATCCGGTTTGATATTTGTCCGCTACAATCATGATTTTATATTCATCTTCTTCGAACACTTCGGCTGTTTGTGTATCCGGAAATCCGTTCATGCCAGCTTCGGTTACGACTTCGTCAAATTCGACGTCTTCAACATTGCCTGAGAATGCGACAAGCACCCGAAGGTCGGTATAAGCTTTCTGCTCTAAATAAGCTTTAAATGCATCCATATAACGCTTAGCATGCAGCCTTGACGAAGTCACCACCATTGCTTTGGCTTGCCCACCAATTTTGTCTTTCGTAAATGTACGGAAGTGTTCGATAATAATTTCTGCTTTTTGAGATAAGTTCGTCGGATGCAGTGATACAAAACGTGCAATGGCTTTCTTTGTTTTTTTGCTTTCCACCTCAGGATCATCTGTTATTGTTTTTGTAATTTTAAAATATGTATCATAAGTTATGTAGTGTTTGAGCACATCATGGATAAAACCTTCCTCGATGGCTTGGCGCATGGAGTACAGGTGAAAAGCTTCATATTCGCCGTCTTCATTTTTGGCACCGAACGTTTGCATCGTTTTCTTTTTTGGTGTCGCTGTAAATGCAAAGAGGCTTAAATTTTTACGACGCTCATAGCCGGCAAGAACCTCCGCAATCTGATCATCCACATCAAGCAAATCTTCATCGCGAGAATCAATGGTTTCTGCTTCTTCGAGTGATTTATATGTAAGCATGTCTTTCATTTTTGTTGATGTCATACCGGTTTGTGAGCTATGCGCTTCATCCATGATAATGGCATACTTGGATTCTTTGGGCATGTTATTTAGCTTTCCAATGACAAACGGAAACTTTTGAAGTGTTGTTACAATAACCTTTGCGCCGTTTATCAAAGCATCGGCGAGTTGTTGCGATCCTTTATCGATATAAGCGACAAACCCAGGCGTCGAATCAAATTGCCGAATGGTATCCTGTATTTGCGAATCGAGGACAATTCGGTCAGTAATAACAACAACCGTGTTAAATATGGCTTTGCCGGTTTCATCCGCAAGCGATGCGAGCCGATGCGCTGTCCATGCAATCGTATTACTCTTGCCGCTCCCAGCCGAGTGCTGGATGAGATAGCGTTGTCCAGCGCCGTTTTCATACACATGGTCAGCGATTTTCCGAACGGCATCAAGCTGATGATAACGCGGGAAAATAAGCTGTTTCTTTTTCTTTTTTTTATCTTTTTTGTTTTCTTCAATTTTAAGCTCAATAAAACGCTGCAAAATATTAAAAAGACTATCTTTTCGCAGGATTTCATCCCACAGATACGTGGTTTTATATCCCGATTCATGAATCGGATTGCCTTTTCCAAAGTCATCGCCCTTGTTAAAAGGTAGAAAATATGTTTTTTCTTTTCTAAGGTCTGTCGTCATATGTATTTCGTCGGTGTCGAGTGCAAAATGGACGAGCGAGCGTTCGTTAAACCGGAATATTGGCTCTGCTGGATCGCGGTCATTCTTGTATTGATGAATTGCATTTTCAAAGGTTTGACCAGTCAGAGGATTTTTTAGTTCCATCGTAATAATAGGGAAGCCGTTCAAATCAATAACAACATCAAGTGAATTGTTATTTTTTATGCTGTAATGAACTTGACGAGTAACAGATAACCGATTCTTTTGATAATTAAGAACAGCATCTGGATTAAAGTCATTATCCGGCTTCATATAGAACATACGTAGTTCTATGCCGCGGTCTTTATACTTGCCCTGAGCGCTGTCGCGAAGAAAGCCAATTAAACCCTTTGGATGCGTTTGAATCGCTCGGATGATGGAATTAATAACGCTACTTTCCGTCGAGGGTCCATAAATTTTCTGAAGAGCGGTCCAGTGTTTGGGCTGCGTTGCTTGCAGAAACCCAATCAACCGAGAACGGAACAAGCCAAGAGAGGCATCAAATTCAGCAGGATTACCTTTGTAGTAATCCTGCTGAAGAAGTATTTGTTCTACGGCATTTTCAAACACGATTTCGCGATAATCGATGGTCACTGAACAACCTCCTCTATATACTCACGAACATCAATTTTTCCGGTAACGGCTTCGCTAATCAAAGACTGGCGATATTCTTGAAGTTTTTCGATTTGGTGGTTGATCTTACTAACTAATAGATCGATAGAAATCATCTTTTCATCTAAATGATTAACTATCAACTTTTGTTCATTTAACGGAGGCAAAGGTATTCTAATTTGTTTTAATTTTTCTGCTGTGAGATGAGGAATCGTTGATTTGTTACACAAGACATCAAACCATCCATTCTGAGCGATGCATTTTAAAAGATACAATAAAAACTTATTTTCTGCCTTCTCGGTGCTTCTAACTCGATGAAGGGACTTTTCAATAATCATTTTCCCAGGCACTTCCTCTACCACACAAGCACGCCCAACTTCTCCTCCTTCACAAACCAAAACATCCCCTGGCTGTACATCAATTTTATTAATTTCAATTGAGTTGCACCACATATATTGCTCACTCTTTAAATCACATTTAAACCATTGCGTGTTTATAGACTTTAAATATCGAATGTAAGTATCGTTCGAATTTTTCGATTCGCTCTGATTCATTTTCCCCATATCAATTGAATAAACCCTACCGATTTTGTTTATTGACCAATTTACCGGAATGGTGCCCAACCACTCAATTTTTGAATCTTTCATGGGAACCTCAAGGTTCAAACCTTTGGTGACGGCTTCGTCAATGATCGCTTGACGCTTTTCTTGCAGAAGGTCTATGAGCTTCTGTTTTTTTTCAACCATGAGATCAATTTTATGCGTTCTTTCATTAAGGAGGTCCACAATTGACTTTTGGACCCCTATTGCAGGAACGACTACCTTCATGTTGCCAATATAGTCCCAATTAGCTCTCGGCATCTTGGCTCCATAGGTAGAGGAGTTTACATTATCAATAAAATGGTAGGACAACATTAAATAGTTTAAAAAATTAGGTGAGATTTTGTCTGATGTTTGAAGCACTAAAAATTCACCAGAGCATCGACCTTCAAAGTCAGCAGCAAATCCTTTCGCAAGGTATGGTCTTAATTTACTAAAAAGCACATTGTTTTTATAAAACAGATTACTTTGACCATCGACTTCTGCAGGAGCGTCTTCGTTAATAAGTAGCCTTGAAGTTTTCGGCTCTACGTTTTCTAAACCAATATAAATTTTCTCATTATCGGTTTCATTAGCTTTTTGGTTTATTAGCGTACAGAGATATTTTATTTTTTTATCTTCTCGATTTACGAGCATTAGAAAATGACCTCCTTGAGCGCTACAAGGATTTCGCTTTCCAATATTCTAATTTCTTCATTTATTTCTTTTGAAGAGCGAAGCTCTTGATACTTATAAAAATGCCTTGTGAACGGTATTTCATAGCCCACCTTGCCGACCTCACCGTCTTTATCGTCCCGTACATCATCGCTAATCCAAGCATCCTCGACATGAGGACGTACTTCAGCATCAAAGTAATCGTAAACGCTTTGCTTCAGTGGAACATTTTCAAAATCGCGAAGCTCAGCATCCACTTCTTTGTTGCCTTTGGCGTCGTAGCAGATCTCCGCATGTTCATCTCGCTCGGATAATGCAGAAAGAATCGCTTTAAATATTGGCGGTTTGATTGTCAGCATTTTTTCTTTGCATATTTTCTTTAATGTTTTCTCAAATTCACTACGATTTAAATAGAGCTTCGAACTATCCATTTCGGATAGGACTGCTTTAATTTGTTCTTGCTCACCTATTGATAGCTTTTTCAATGCGGTTTGAGAATCAAGCTTTTCAATTCGATCGACTGAAGTCTGGAAATTAAGTCGCAGTGGGCGTTCAATGGTGATACGGCGATATCCAAAGTCTTCGTTGTCGAAGATTTTGCAGTTTTCCGTTTCCGCAAAATAACTGTAAAGTTTAACGATTTCTTCAATTTGGTCTTCACTGAGCTCGTTTCGTTTACTACCAAGACTCTTACGCATCTTTTGGGAAAAATCAACCGCGTTAATGAGCTGGATTTTACCACGGCGATCAGCTGGTTTATGGTTGCTAAGCACCCAAATATAAGTGGCGATTCCCGTGTTATAAAACAAATCCGTCGGCAGTGCAATAATGGCTTCTAACCAATCGTTTTCAATGATCCAACGGCGAATCTCACTTTCACCGGAGCCAGCGCCTCCGGTAAAGAGCGGGCTGCCGTTCAGAACAATAGCAATACGCCCTTCACCTGGTTTCATTTTGGAAATCATATGTTGAAGGAATAAAAGCGATCCATCGCTTACACGCGGAAGTCCTGCGCCAAAACGACCATTGAAGCCTTTCTTTTTATGCTCTTCTTCAATTTCTTTTTGTGTTTTCTTCCAGTCAACGCCAAATGGCGGGTTAGATAAAAAATAATGAAATTCTTCGTTTTCAAGTCCATCTTGGGTAAAACTGTTTCCATATTTGATATTAGAAACATTGAGTCCCTTGAGCAGCATGTCGGATTTACAAATGGCATAGGATTCACCGTTTAGTTCTTGACCAAAAACTTCGATATTCATCGAAGGATTGAGTTTGCGAAGATATTCATTCGCTACCGCAAGCATACCGCCTGTACCGCAAGCAGGATCATAAATTTTGCGTACGACTTTTTCACCAGTAAGCGCCGCTGCGTCTGCTTCAAACAAAACATTAACCATTAATTGAATAACTTCACGCGGTGTAAAGTGTTCCCCGGCTGTTTCATTAGATTGCTCCGAAAAACGACGAATGAGTTCTTCGAATATATATCCCATTTCGATATTGCTTACATGACTCGGATGAAGATCGATTTTAAGTATTTCGTCAAGGACATTAAAGAGAATGTTACCGTCTTGTAACTTATTAATTTGAGCTTCGAATTCAAAATAACGGATGATCTCGCGTGCGTTTTCTGAGAATCCCTGAACATACTGTTTGATGTTATCGCCGAGCATACCTGGAAAATCGCGAATCGTTCGTAAAGTGAAAGGACTAGTATTATAAAATTTGGAACCAGAAGCGCGTTCAAGCATACGCTGTTGGACTGTCGTTAATGGCTCTGTCATGGTTTTATAGTTGTTAAGCACTTTTTCTTTAGTATCCTCAAGTGCACAATCAAGCCGCCTTAATACAGTAAATGGCAAAATGACTTTGCCATAATCGGATTGTTTATAATCACCGCGAAGCAGTTCTGCGATATTCCAAATTAAACTGACTTTGTCTGAAAAATTCATGTTAAATCCCCTTTTCATTTCCGCAATAATTCATAAATTATATCCCTGCGCAAATTCCCTTAATCTGAGCAAAAACGACATCAATCAACATTATATCAGAAGTGCCACCCCAGTTCTGTATAAATTTACAGGCTACGGATCTGAGACTAAAGTATTAAAACAAATAAAAAGAAGCTAACCTCCTTTCAGGCAGCTTCTTTTTATGCAAACTAAGTCGTCCAATTAATCAATTTTTCAGTAGCTTCTTCAAACTCTTCACGTGTCCGATTGTCCATATCCTCAATATTGATGTCAAGTGACACTTTGTCCGTTCCATATTCTTTTAAAAACCTGTCTCTCAATCGCTGTGAATACGATATATCCATGTAATTCCATTCAAGGCGCAGTCTTATTTCATTAGCTTCCATTGTGACAAAATCGACTTTGCGAATTAATTTTCTTAGGCTGCTGTTAGTCAACTGATCGACATCGATCGTTTCAAGCATTTTTAGAAAAGCTTGATGCTTTAACTTCACTTCCTCAATTTCGACGTCCAAATACATCAAGCGGTTATGTTCACGCTGCAAGCTGTTTAATCTCGCTTGCGCGTCGCCGTTGAATTCATCAAATTGTTCATCTGTAAGTATGTTTTTCGATACAAGCCTTAAATTTGTTTTTATTTCTTCATTTATTTCTTGTATCTGTTCCCCTAATAAAATAAGTCTTTGTGGAACATTTTCTTCTTCATAATAAAGAGAAATATGTCCCCTGAGTGCAGAATCAAAATATTCATCATCATCTTTTATTCGTTTTAGTTCATTTATTAAAAACTCAATAATTTTATCTTCCGGCATCGAACTGCGATACGCGCACCTTGCTCTGCCGTACATATCATTGATCGCACAACACCACTCATATCCTAGATTTTTCGAAGTCCCATCTTTTCGTCGATGCGCATGCCGTTTTTTTCGTTTAAGTCCTACACCGCAATGACTACAAACCAGAAGGTTGCTTAATAGATGTTCGCTGCTGTACCTTCGATTTGAGCGATGTAATTTTCGTTTCTTTTTTGTTTCTATTTCGCCTTCGTCGTTTACGACTTTTTCGTTGATGACTTCAACATAACCGAACAATTCTTTTCTCTTCTTTTTTTCGATTTGAACGAGCTTAAAAAAATCTGGCTCTATGATCTTTAAATGTTCGAAATGATGCACGATTTGCGCTTCCCTCGGGATGCGCTTTTGCAGCCCGCGGTTGATGTCAATCGTCTGCTTCGTATGCGTCGTTTGCACGCCAGTGTAAATCGGATTCTCGAGTATGGTCATAAGTTGTTTTTGCGACCATTGCTTATTCTTCTTTGTTGGAATACGTTCTTCATTTAAAAGTCTGGCAAGTCTGCCGGTGCCGTATCCGGAATAATAATATAAGTCGTATATCCTTTTAACAATCTCTGATTCAGTTGGGTCGACCTGTAAAAAACCATCGACAATGTTATAGCCAAAAGGCGGGTTGCCCGTTGTCCACTTGCCTTCCTTTTGTGCTTTGCGAATGCCAAATTGCGTAATGTAGGAACGATTATTATTTTCTTCTTGTGCCAGCGCCGCAAAAAGATTAATCATAAATTCCTTAGAAGAATCAAGCGAATTCACTTTTAGATCCAAAAAATAAACGCCTACGCCAAGCTCTTTTAAATCTTTCACCGCTTTAGCTGTATCCTCAACGTTACGTCCAAAGCGAGCAACTGACTTGGTGACAATGAGTTTGAACTTACCTAACTTGGCTTCCCTCAACATTTGTTTGAAGGCTTCGCGCTTGCTTAAGTTTTTTCCAGAGATGCCTTCATCGGCATAGGTGCCTTGCAGCACTTCATTTTCCCCGTTTTTACGGCAAAGCACGCCGCAATCGGCTGCTTTATAGCCGTTCTCGATAAAATACTCGCCAAAGAAACTCATTTGGTTTTCAAGCGAATTGAGCTGATCTTCCGAATCGGTCGAAACCCTTGCATAAGCCACTGCTTCTATCATTTTCTCTCACTCTCCAAAAAAACGATACTTAGCATTATTGCCAGGTATGTATGCCCATAGTCACCACATCATACAAGTAGGGTATTTTTTCCGTCAACGTGAGATCGATATAGTAAAAATATACTGCGTTTAAATAAAAACATATTTCTAGTTAAATTATTGGCGAATTCGCATTACTATTGCAAAGCACCTCAATAAATGGTACTATTTTCCTTAACGGAAGCACCGTTAACCTTTGTCGGGTTAGCTGTGCTTTTTTTTATTTTATCCATGAGGAGATGGGATAATTGGAAAAGCAAAGGGTATTAAAGACGGACAGCGAGTTATCGCTATGTATTTTAAAGCACATCCCAATCGAAATTCATATGGAAGGCAGCGTTGAATACACCGGTGAGATTTTAGGTTTCAATGAAAGCTGTATTCATGTTCCGGAAGGCTTTTATCTAAGGGACAATTGTACGGTTTATTTTGGTAAGTGCTAGGAAGGATTATCAAATAATTAACAGAATAAAAAATACCCCGCCGGTAAGGGTGGGGCTTGGGGAATAATCAACCGAACTTCAATATGTAAGTACAAAATGCAATTACAATGTATAGCGTGATAGACATCATCATGCCATACCACAAGTAAGCGTCACCGAATAGGGTTAACCCCCGAAAGTGGGTTAACCCTTGATAAATCAAAGCTTTTGCTATAAATAACGTAAAAATAGCACATAGAAAAGTTAACTTGGTATAATTTCCTCGAATTTGGAAAAGCTGATAGCATCAGCTTTTCCAAATTTTTTTATTTTCAAAAGTTAACGTACAAGGAGTGAATTCTTTGTCAAAAGATGATCTGACTTGGGGTGCTAAAGCCACACCAGATACATGTGCACTGTTAGACAGGCTCTTTTCTAGTTCAGGACAACCTACTAAAAAAGACTATTTAGAGCACCTTGGACGCCTCGACCAAGCCAATCAAATACGCAAAGGTACAGACACGGCTTTGTCGCCGGAATTATTAAAGCTAAGTTCCGGCGATTTGACCGAACTGATGAATTATACAAGTGGAATTAACAAACTGTATATCAGAATGATCGAGCGAGCTGGTATACGTGAGAATTCGCTATCGAACAACCTCGACACATTGGGGACTAAATCCTCTGAAACAGAACAGGCGCTTAAAAAATGCCTTGAGGAGTCCGAGCAGAAATTATCGGATATTGAGAATGAAAAAGAAGAACTTTTACGGTCGAACGAACTGCTACATCAAGAAAATAAGCTCATCCAGCAAGAACGTGTTCAACACGCGGAGTCGCTCAGACTCAAAGAAGAAGCCATCGTTCATTTAAATGTTGATATCGCCGAAAAATACAAACGTATCGCTGAACTAGACGAAAAGATCCAGTCGTTTGAACATGTAACTCGGGAACACGCAGCATCTACAGAAAAAATAAAAGAACTCGAGCTTCGCTTAAAAGAGACCCAAAAGGATGCCGAGGTGAAAATGCTAAGTTTGCAAGCGGAACATCAGCTTGAAATGAACAAAGCGGTTGGACAAGAACGTGAAGCTGCTCATAAGGAAGTTTCTAAATATCGGGACGATCTTACGGCACAACTTAAAGCGGTCGTAGCACAACGGGATGCAACTGAGGAGAAGGCACAAAAGCGCATCGATGAATATCGACTCGAAGCTAAACAATTACGCGACCAGCTTGAAGCTTTAAAAAATAAGAAGCCAGGTCGACCGCCAAAATCATAAAGGATGGAGAACAAATGGAGCATGATTTCAAAGAGCCAAAGAAGATTAATAAAGGTAAAATTATCGATGAAATAGGCGATATCAACCAAAAATGGTGGAAGCAAAGAAATGATCCAGCGCTGCTTAAAAGGTTCTCGGACTTATGTATGCAGCTAAGCGCTAAATCTCCTGAAGTTGCCGAATCCGGCTTGGTAGTGCTTCGCGATTGGTTACTTACAAACAATTGCAGCTATAAGCGGATACATCGTTATCATGTTCAAATGACAATTGGCGATCATATGGTCGATTTAAAGCTTAACTATCATGACTTTGAATTTTATCTGTTTTTTAATGACAAAATGGAAAAAGTGTGTACAAGTATTGGTGAGGTAAGAAAATGGCTGGAGGAAAGATTCAAATTACCGTCTGCTCACTTATTACTGGAGTAGGTCTTTTAAGATTGATGCGAATGAAATGTACCCCGTTTCATAAACGGTGACTTTTGAGACTTGGCATAGGAACCGCACTTTTCTTTCACAAACCATCATTCAGTGGTTCCAATTTCCGTCTATCAATCAAAGAATCAAAATAAGCCGGTTTAACCGTTTTTGAGAGTCTTAGGCATCCATTTCATGTTGAGGCGAAAAAAACGCCGTGATGGTGTGTTACTCCTTATTTGATTCGCACCACTCAATCACGGATAACGTGATCCCGCCAAAAAAAACGACTGCTCTTAAAAAGTTTTTCATGAGCCGGCACCTCCTTTCTATCAGAGGTGGTATTCATTGTTTTCCAGAAAATTGAAATTAAACTCGGAGGTAATAAAATTGAGTAGAAAATTAGGTTACGCCCGCGTCTCGACCGATGACCAACATTTAGAGCTCCAAATTGATGCCCTACGGGCTTTTGGCGTCGAAGACCGGGACATGTTCAAAGAAAAGATGACGGGATCTAAAAAGGACCGTCCAGAGCTTGAGCGGCTGCTTGCGTACGCGCAGCAAGGCGATACGATTGTCGTCTGGAAGCTCGACCGGATCGGACGCAGCGTCAAACACCTGATCGAGCTCTCCGAACACTTTAAAACGCATAATATCGAGTTCGTTTCGCTCAAAGAAAAGCTCGATACGTCGACCGCGACCGGACGGCTCATGTTCAACATGCTTGCCGCGCTCGCGGAGTTTGAGCGCGAAATGATCATCGAGCGCACGCATGCCGGCTTGTCAGCTGCTCGCAGTAGAGGTCGCAGCGGAGGAAGACCACAAAAGGACGCTGCAGACATTGAACGTGCGTTGCGGTTGTACAGAAGCCAGGAATACAGCATTGCTGATATAACAGCAATGACCGGTGTCAGCAAAGCGACCTTATATCGGAGAGTTAAGTAAAATAATGATTTGAAACGAACATGCAATTCATGTATGTATCTGGAAAGATCGGAAATACTATTAATTACAAGAAAGGATGATATCTAATGGCTAAGTATACAACTTTGATTGAGCTCGGCATGAACGAAGGTATTAACGAAGAATTTGAAGCCATTCCGGACAAAACAACATTAAGTCCAAGCAATGTTGCAAAAATGTTAAATGTCAGTCTTGAAACGGTGCGCAGATGGTGCCGCCAAGACAAGATTCCTTCTTATAGTTGGGGTGGCAAGTACGTAATAAAAGGTAGCGATTTTAAAGAATTTATGCGACGTGGTAGAAATCACTCTAAATTGTCATAACCGGCAGGTGTCTTCAAAATGAATTCAATAGCTATTTCTTTTTTGAAATCAAAGAAAGCAGACTATTATGTTGAGAATCATTCTGCCGTAATCTTTTGTTGTTTTAAATGTAGCAACCAAATTAAAATGACATTTGACGGAAACTGGGAATGTGAAACGTGCTCTGAATCCGGAAACGTTATTGCTTTAAATGAGATGTTCGAAGATCAATCGACCATCCGTTCAAAAGAGTTGTTTAATCCGCGTAAAGAGCGAAAGTTGATCAGGGATGCTTTCGATAAGCTGATTGCAAAATACCCTGACGATCGACAGCTTAAAAACTTAAAAGCCCGAACGAATCATTTAGTTCAGTTTCTTGTAAATGAAGAACAAGAACGAGGCACATAAAAAGGCGACGATGTTAAATTCATCGTCGCCTTTTTATGTGTATCATTCATTAACACCCCTATCGCCAAACCCGCTACGATTATGAAAATATTCCCTGTATAAATCAGCTATTATATTGAATTACAATAGTGACACAAATGCAACAATCGACACATTTTACGAGCTAAAATGTGTTTTTATGTAATACATATCCAGCTACAAACCACACATTTCCCACGAATTAGGTGATTTGGAGTAGGGGTACCGCACAACCGACACATTTGAATACGAAAAGCATAAGAATATACGCCAATATTCCAAAGCTTATAGCATTCAAATGTGTCGTTTGTGTCATTCATAAGCATATTGTTCAAAATAATTGTCAATAATTGAAGAGGAGGAAATATCGTGTCACAACTGCCGACGTATAAAGAGGTTCTGGAAATAGAGGGACCTATGATTATTGGTATTGCTCCTGCAGCAAAACACTTGAAAACATCTCCTTCTTATTTGAAGAAGTTGATCGAACAGAAAGGGTTGTTCAAAGATTGTTATCTCGTGAAAGATAAAGATTTCACATCGGCTCCAAAGAAAGATAACGACGCAAAGTATTACTTCATTTTGCGAAAGTTAGAGGAGTTTTCTGCGAGTAACACGTTACCGGAGCCAAAGTTGCTAGAACAACAATATGGCACATTGATCACCAGATTTGAAGCAGCAAAGATACTGAAAATTAGCTTCAAAACAATGGAAAAACGAATCCAACAAGGTGAATACAGGGAGTGCTACTTTAAAGCGGGCGAAGAAATTCACTCAGCTATACAAGAATATTATTTCATTAAAAGAAAGGTTGAAGAATTAGCCATGATCCACCTTCCATCCGTTGAAGAATTAGAACAAAAGTATGGGAAACTTGTTCACATTTTTGAAGCAGCAAAAGTGCTAAACGTTCGTAAAGGCACCCTGCAGAAAATGATTGATCACGGTTATTTTAAAGATGTTTATTTCACAAGTGGAATAGACGTCCAAACGCCTCCACGTCGAACGAAATATCTGTTTATCTTGGAGAAGTTAAAAAGGATTGATTTGAAAGAACATTTTTTAGGAACTGAAGAGGTCGCTGATCATTTAAAAATAGGTGTAAACCAACTTCGTAATTGGTACAAGAAAGGTCTGTTGAAGGAAGGAAGGATCAGTGAGCAATACTGGAAAATCGATTGGCTCGAAAAAAACGTCAATCGAATAATGAAAGAAGTGAAAACGAAAAGTTTTCAGGATCAAAGAAATACCGTTACAGGCACTCCGCTTGAGTGGTTGGAAGAAGAAGCTGAGCGTGGTGCAAATGTCATTTTGAATTGGATTAATGAATACGCCGATTATATTTGCAATGGCGGAACGATCGAAATGCCGGGCAGTATAATAGGTGGAAAAAAGCCAAAGAACAAAGAAAGGAAAAAGTATTTAATTCGAAGGAGTTTGGCAATATTATGCTATAAAATCGTTTGCGGACGATGCAGCATAGACGATTATTGGGAAATAACGAGACCAGGGTTTTATCGACCACTAACAGAAGAAGAAAGGCAGATTTTCGATCCAACCGTCTTTACAGTTGTTGATTTTAGAGAATCTGACATGTCTTATGCGATGAGGGGGTATATCGAATCCAATTTTTATGTTCTCGTCGAGACCTACCTTAAGCCATTTATGTGGTTCGTTTTCAAGAAACAAAAGCAAAATTTGCGAGAAAGCAAAAGAAGCTTACTTGAAAAAAATCAAAAGAAGAGTTCCCCAGAATGGGAAGCTTACGAAACAAAAAAAGATCTACTTGAGCTGTTTGAAGAGGATCTCGAGGATATATTCAAAGCATCGTTCCAAGAAAAACCGGAACCCCTTGAAGAAAATCAGCGTCCTGCCATTCACTTCACTCGGGAACAAATAATTCTTTTTGATCAAAACATTAAGAATTATAAGTATATAACACGGCACGGGCATGTAAGACATAAGTTTGAAAATCCATTAAAGAGAAAAGCAATGTATCTCTTCGGAAGTTTCACCGGCGTCAGGAACGAGGAGCTTTGCGAACTTTTGATAAGGGATTTTGAACTTACGGAAGCCGGATTTCTTCGTCGATTTGAATATGTAGCGGGCGAGACATTCAAAACACCTCAGCTGGGCATAGTAGGTCCTTCAAAGGTTACTGATGATCCAAACGGATATGGGTTATTGAAAATCCGTAAAGATGTTACGAAAGGCGCATATGGACCTTCTCCGGTATGGGGTACGTACATTGCTCCATCGTTAGTCACGGTAATTAACGAATATTTATCCGTGCTATACAAAAAATTTCCCGAGACGCGTGCAAAAGGCTATCTTTTTAGGAGCGAAGATCGTTTGCATGACGAAATTTATGCACCAACGACGATTTCGTATTGGATTTGGGAAAATCGTGAAGTGTTGTGTAATTTCCTTCCGGAATCCGAAAAACGGAAATACAAATACTACGATGTGAGGCATACGGTTGCTGATTTGATATTAAATCAAACAAAAGTAACTGACGACCTAAGACCTCACTTGGAGCGAGCTGCGGAATTGCACATTCGTCATGATATTAATAACAAAAGCATTAGAAAGTCGATTTTGCGCAAAAATTACGCAAAGGATGGCACTAAAGCTGATGAATATTTTTCAATCATGATTGAAGCGCTTGGGTTCCCGATCAATCTTGTTGGTGAAAGACAGGATTCGGAGTATAAAAGTTTTTATGATTGGGAAATTAGAAAGGGTTATCGTAAAGTGGTTGTTGTTCCTGAAATCGAACCGGAAATCATTTCGACAGAAACAAATCGTGCAGCAGTCGAATCTGTATCCGAAGAAGAAGCCAAGAGATTCAACGTTCTAAAGGAGAACTTGCGGGATCAAAAGAATTTCTTCAATGAAATTTCTTCGGGGTTCAAAAAGTCGTTCACGAAGAAGTATGGGTTAACAGAAGACGGTTGGTTAGAATTGTTGCCGAAGTTGCAACAGAAAATCGTTGCATTGGAAGCGCAAATTAACGAAATGAAAGTTGGTTAAACATGCAGCTTACGTACAGTCTGGAGCATTACTGTAATTGGTGCGCAAGGATGGGGTACCCCCCCATCCTTCCACAATATTTTGATAAGTTTGTTGATACAGTATTGTACTCCTCGCGACAAATTGCGAAATTAACAGGAGTACATAAAGAAACGATACTTCGTATGTTTCGAAGCGGAGAGTTAATCAATCAAAGCATTTCAAACACGTTCAAAGCTGATGGAAAGTCAATAAAAGAGGCATTATTCAAACGACCAAACGTATTAAAGTTTGTAGAAAGCCAGTATCCAAGCTATTTCATAAGCAAAGGTTCCAACGAGTAATACCTCAATCATCTTTCTTATATCAACGCTACCCCTTATATTACCGTATCGGCTGAAACGGTAATATAAGGGATGCCGGTTTTGCTTTTGTTACTCTCCACCCTTTATGTTACTCCTTCGTCCGCCGGACTTGTCGGCGGCGGCGGAGTTCCCAAACCGGGGGAAATCAGCCTAGCCCATCGGGGCGTGCTGTTTCTGGACGAACTGCCGGAGTTTTCAAGGGCCGCCCTGGAGGTGCTGCGGCAGCCGATGGAGGACCGCCATGTCACGATCGGCCGAGCTAAGGCCGTGTATCAGTTCCCGGCTCACTTTTTACTTGTTGCCTCGATGAATCCATGTCCTTGCGGCCTCTGGGGTGCGGATAGCAGCGGCAGTGAGGAGGCAGGATGCTTCTGCTCCCCCATCAAGGTCATGCAGTACCGATCCCGTATCTCTGGTCCGCTGCTGGATCGGATCGATCTTCATGTCGAGGTGCCCCGGGTGCCCTATTCGCAGCTTACCCTCCAGGACAGCCCGCTCTCCTCCGAGACGATGCGGGAGACGGTAGAGCGTACCCATCAGGTACAGCTACAGCGTTACCGGAACCTCGGCCTGACGTTCAACAGCGAGCTGAGCGGCCGGCTGCTGCGGGAGTTCTGCCGTCTGGAATCCGACGCCTCCAGTCTGCTCGAGAATGCGTTTCACTCGCTCGGGCTGAGCGTCCGCTCGCATGACCGCATTTTGAAGATCGCTCGCACCATTGCCGACATGGAGGACTTCGCTAATATCGCAACCCCACATATAGCCGAGGCTCTACAATACCGCTGCCTGGACAAAAAGCAGCAAACCCCGCCGTTATTCCGCAGCTAGATCGTAGGCATAAAGTCCCAGCTCCTGTGGTTCGCCTTGAGGCACAAAGTACAAAAAATCCGCAACGTCGCTCTAGCCGAGCGCATTGCGGATATGTGTCAGTTCGGTTAGTTCGCCGTCCGAAGCCATGCGGATCGACACGACGTCGAAACGAATTTGGCTCTCGTGTCTGCCATGCCTGTGGATATATACACGGGCGGTCTCTATCATTTTCCACTGCTTGCGTGCGTTGACAGACTCCTGTGGGGTACCGTACGTGGCGTTTAAATTGCGGGTACGCACCTCGACGAAGACCAGGATGCCCTCTTCCTCAGCGACAAGATCGATTTCCCCGGTCCGGCAGCTCCAATTGCGGGCAATAATGGACATGCCCTGCTTCTGCAAATAAGCTGCGGCCTCCGCTTCGCCTCGGGCGCCTCGCTCCTTCCGCCCTGCCAGTCTACCGTTCATCTCGGCTCCCGCCCCCATTCCCCAGCTCTGGAGTCAGAGCGGTAAATATAGGAAAGCACCTCGGCTACCAGCTTGTACAAATCGGGTGGAATTTCCTGATCGAGATCCAGCTTCGACAGCACTTCCACCAAGGAGGGGTCCTCCTGAATCGGAACTCCGTTTTCTTTGGCCTTTTCCATGATTTTGTCCGCGATGCGCCCCGCTCCCTTCGCCACGAGCTTCGGGGCTGCAGAAGCCTCCGGGGCGTATTTGAGCGCAACGGCTTTTTTTAGCGTCTGGGGCTGTTCGCTCATAGACGGATGTCCACTCCTTTGTAAGGCTTCTGTGCGTAGACACCCGGCACGGCGCCAGCAGGCAGCTCTTTACCGCCCGCAGCGGACAAGTCACCTAGATCGCCAAGCTTCTCCGGATACGGACTAACCTTCATGGAAATAAATTGATACCCGATCGAAGATAGCCCCCCGGCAATCTCATCTCGGTACGACTCCAGCAGCGTCTGGGTGTAAGGCAGATCATTGTGCACATGCAGACTCACAATCCGGTTGACCACCTTCACATCGACCAGCGTATTTCCCAGCTCCTTCATCTGCAGATCAAAAACGAGCCGACAATTCTCGGAATCCAGACTGCCGCTCTTCCCCTTGCGTGACTGGATGTGGATCGCAGCCGTCTGGGTGCCGTCCGATTGGACGATAGGAACGAACATGGTGATATGTGAAAAGATAGCCGAACGATCCGCGCTGAGCAAAAGCTGCTGGCCCGTGATCTGGTGAACCGCCTGTTGGGCGGCCTGCTTGATATCATCTGGGGCATCGGCCGATTGAGCGAGCTGCATGAGCGCGCTTTTGAGCGAGTCGGCATGCTTCTCGGCGCCTGCGGACAGCAAGTTGTTGCCGCCCTCGGTCCCCAGCATCCTTACAGCCTGATGCTCATGCTCGATGCCGATCGTCTTCATGAGTCTCCCGAGCAGATGCTCCTGGGGCTCTGCTGGCCGAGCGACAGTCTGGGCCGCCTGTGGAGCCGGCGTCTCGGTAGCACGAGGCGCTCCGTCTGAGGCTGCAGGGGGCGATTGCGGCAACGAAGCACCTGCAGCAGGGCCTGGGGAGCCCGCCTGCGGCGCTGACGCTCCGCTAGCGCCCACCACGCCCGCCTGCGGCGCTGACGCTCCGCCTGCGCCAACAGTGCCTGCCTGCGGCGCTGACGCTCCGCTAGCGCCCACCACGCCCGCCTGCGGCGCTGACGCTCCGCCTGCGCCAACAGTGCCCGCCTGCGGCGCTGACGCTCCGCCTGCGCCAACCACGCCCGCCTGCGGCGCTGGCGCTCCGCTAGCGCCCACCACGCCCGCCTGCGTCGCTGGCGCTCCGCTAGCGACACCAGAGCCCGCCTGCGGCGCTGGCGCTCCGCCTGCGCCAACAACACCCGC